>DAIMKE010001059.1:0-2998 GCA_036721875.1 Bradyrhizobium sp.
CCGTCCTCGATTGTCGGCTCGTAAGCATCCGCAACCGTCCGCATGACCTCCTCCAGATCGACCAAACGGAACGACGCGCGTCGAGCCCCGGCCTCGATTTGCGCGATCCTCAAAAGTGCCGAAAATGTCTCGAGGAGCTGGTCTGCGTTCTCGATGGCCTGATCGATGGCACGTTGATAATCGACTGGCGAGCACGCCCGCGCTTTGGCGGACTCGAGGCGCTGGCGCAGGTGAGTGAGCGGTGTCCGGAGATCGTGGGCAATATCGCTGGAGACCTGTCGCAGGCTCTCAAGCAAATCCGCGATGCGATCGAGCATCGTGTTCAAGGTCGAGGAAAGCCGATCGAAGTCGTCGCCCGAGCCCGTCAGGGCGATGCGCTGAGACAAGTCGCCGGCAATGATTGCTTCCGCAGTCCGGCTGACGTGGTCAACCCGCTTGAGCAGCGAGCGGGTGAAGAGGATCCCAGCCGCCAGACCGAGTACGAGTGCAAGGCCGAGCGCGATGAAAAACCCATTCAGGACCACATCTTCGACGTCCTCGACGCTTTCGAGATTGTCGGCAACGACGAGCGTCAAGCCGTTTGCCAATGCAGTCGACTCCACCAGGATCTGGTCGGTTGCGTCTTCGCCATGGGACCGAGGCACGATCTTCGGTCGTGCGGTCGACGTTGCGGCAAATTCAGCCAGATAGCTTTCACCGATCAGGACGTGGCCTTCGGCATTGACAATGGCATACTGCAGACGCCGCTTGGCGGCCGAAGATCGCTCCTCGATCGTAGAGCGCAAGCCCTCCATGCCGTGGCGCCGATATTCGGCCAGCAGCGACGAAGACTCCGCGTCCATGCGGTCCCGCGCCTGATGCTCAAGAGCGGACGTCACCGTGATTTCGGCAACCCAGGCGATGACAGAGACGGACAGTACGAAGACGACCGTGTGAAGCAGAGCGAAGCGGAACCCCGTGCTTCTAAAAAGTCTAGGGGCGGGCACGGAGAATGTATCCTGAACCGCGAACCGTCTCGATCAGCTCAGTGTCGAAACCGCGATCGATTTTTGACCGCAGCCGGCTAATGTGAGTTTCTACGATGTTCGTTTTTGGATCGAAATGGAAATCCCAGACACTCTCCAAGAGCATCGTGCGCGTTACGACCCGACCAGCATTGCGCATCAAATACTCCAGCAGACGGAATTCGCGGGGTTGTAAGTCGATGTCCAGACCGGCGCGGCGCACTTCTCGGCTGATCAGGTCCATCTCCAGGTCCGCGACTTTCAACACGGTCTCGACTTGGGCCATTGGCGGCCGTCGGGCCAGGGCATTGATCCGGGCCGACAGCTCGGCAAACGCGAACGGCTTGACGAGGTAGTCGTCCGCGCCGGCCTCGAGGCCTTCGACGCGATCACCGACGCCAGACATCGTTGTCAGAAAGAGCACTGGGGTCTTGAGTCCCGTCGCACGGGCCGTCTTGACCACCGAGAGGCCGTCGAGATGGGGAAGCATCCGGTCGACGATCAGGATATCGTAGGCCTCGCTGGTCGCCATGAACAACCCGTCACGACCATTTGTCGCGATGTCCACCACGTGACCCTGTTCCCGCAAGCCCCGCCTGAGATAGGACCCCGTCTCGGCGTCGTCCTCGATTACAAGAACACGCATCGCCTGCATCTCCCATCGCATGAGCCCGCCGCCTCGCGATCAGGTACGATCCTACAATGCCGGCGCGTCGTCAAACGCGCCGCTCGACCGGAACGGCCTCCTCGCCCTCGTGGCTGAGCGTCATATAGACTATCACGCCGGCAATAACGGTCAGGAACACCGCGCTCGTGATCACGGTGCCAAGTTCCAAGCCGCCATTTCCGATCGGTTGCGACAGGAGATCGCCGAAGGATGCGCCCATCGGGCGCGTCACAATATAGGCGAGCCAGAATGCGAGGATGGAGTTCATCTTCAGCCCGAAATAGCCGAATGCAATAACGGCGATGACTGTGCCGTACATCAGCCCGGCCTGCAGATAGCCCAGGTTCAGGCCTTCAGCGGCGAGGTCTCCGGCGGCCGTGCCGAGGGCGAAGGTCAACAAGATAGCCAGCCAGTAAAACAGTTCGCGCCGGGTGGTGTAGATGGTATGAATGGAAAGCGTCCTTTCGACCAGATACCATACGGCGAAGGTCGCCGCGAGGGCGATGGCGAAGCCGATGCTGGCGGCCTCTTGGCTGACGCCGAGGTGATCGACAAGGTTGTCGGTGAGCAGGGTGCCGACAATGCTGACCAGAACCACGATCACCCAGTAGATCCAGGGGACATATCTCTTCTGCGCAAACTGCACCATCAGCGCGGCGAGCAAGAGCCCGCTCATCAGCAAGGATGTCTTCGAGAGGCCGAGACCCAAATTTGCGTTGAGGAAGTCTGCCGCCGTCTCGCCGACGGTCACGGCCATGAGTTTGATCAACCAGAAGTCGACCGTTACCTTCGGTACGCGATTGTAGATGGCGCTTGCGGTCAGCTGGGTTGCATGCATCGGATCGGCTCCTATTCAAGAATTGCTGCCAATTGCGTACGGCTCCCGCGCGTTTGACACGCAAGACGACGGTCAAAAACATTCGAGAAGATGCGCGAGGGGAAGGAACTGGAGCCGCCGTGTAGCGGCCCCAGTCGTCGAGATCAGTCGTCGTCGCCTTCGTGGCCGTTCTCGTTCTGCTCGTTGTCGGCAGTGACGGTTTTCACCACCTTGCCCGATTGGGGGTCGATCAGCACCTTGTGGCGGGTGCCGCCCTTGAGGACCTGCACTTCGAGATAGACCGTACCATCTTGATCCTCGATGCCCGAGCCGACGGCCTTGCCGCCGACCGCTTGTTCTGCGGTTGCCATGGCCTCTGCCATACTGACCTTGGCGTTGGCCATGACCGCCGCTTCGTCGGTCGGAGCATCGCGGTTTTTGGCGTAAGCCGCGACTGAGCCGCCGATCGCGCCCGAGGCAAGAGTACCGGCCAGGATAGCGGTCATAAGT
>DAIMKE010001060.1:0-2996 GCA_036721875.1 Bradyrhizobium sp.
CGTCGAAACGGGTCTGGCCCTTGGCGATCAATAGCGGCTCGAAGCTGCCAGCCCGGTCGCGTGGCACAGCTATATCGATCTCGCCGTCCTCAGTCAGGATCGTCTTCGCGCTGGTCCCGTTACGGCTATTGCCGCTGTCGCGGCCGGCCGGATCCCCCTTCTCGTAGCCAAGATGATCGCTCAGCTCCGCACCAAGCGCCCGCTCAATCAGCGCCTTCTTCAGCTGTTTGAAAAGCCCATCCGCACCGGTGAGGTCTTCAGGCTTCTCATAGTTAGCAAGCAGTTGATCCAGTAGTTCAGGTGTAATCGTCGTCTCGGTCGTCATGCGAGTCTCCTCGGTAAGGTAAACTCACAGAAACCTGCTTACACCATTCTTTCTGACACCCTCGGGAAGCCTTTTCGGCATGCACGAAGTCCCACGTCAACCTTCAGGCCGCCTCCAGCAAGCTCGGCAACGAGACCTCGTATGGTGAAATCGCCGTCCCTGAGCCGCTGCGACAGCCAGACCGCGTTCTCCCCGGAAATCGCCTTCGGCTTGTGGCCGCCCATCTGACCCGGCGCGACGCTGCCGGTCTCATCGACCCCGCTTCATCCAGTTGATTGCCGTGCTGATCGCGACCCCAAACTGCTTGGCTGCCTGATTGCGGGATATTCCGCCCTCGATCGCGGCCACGACACGCTTGCGAAGATCCAGAGAGTAGGGCTTGCCCATCCATGCTGGCCTCCTTCCCAGCCAGAATGGCGAATCAGATGCCGACCGATTTGGGAATCCCAAATCGATTCAAGCTAACGCCATCCCGCTTTAGTCTAGTCAATGGGATCACCACGTAACAAGGAAAGGCGCTCGACGTTGCACGTAGGCGCGCGACCCTCGTCGGTTGATCTGTAGCAGCGGCTGTGTGGCTCGTAGCCAAGCTAGATTGCCCAGCTAACGAACCTCAGTAGATGCCGCGATCGCGCTGTTTTCGTATAGCCGACGCATTTGGCCGTGCGTAAAAGGGGTTCGGGTTGCATTGAGCCGCGCGGCCGGAGGCAGACATCTGGCATTGCTCGATGGTATTGTAGGTGCAATCCTCGTGGTGGCCTCCTCCCAAGGGGACAACTCGCATACAGACCGGGAAGGCTGGATCATATGTTTGAGCCCGGACTTGCTCGGCAGCCAAAGCAGTTCCAACGGTCAAAATCACCAATGCCAGAATGCGCATAGAAATTTCCTTGAACTCACCGAGATATCAGCCCAGAGAGGCGAATAGGTTACGCTGCTCCGAGTCAATTCACGTTGTCGCTATCAAGTACCTCAACGTCCCATGGCTTATCGAATGCCACGCCACGTGTCCGGGTCGCCAACCCATCGGCAAGGGCGGCGACCTGATACAACCGGCCATTGGCAGAGCTTTGGTTGCTTCATGTTGAAGTTCCGAGCACTCAATCCTCAATCGCGGTGGTAAACTCCACAAGGCAAACCGCCGCTCACTTCAGCGATAGAATGTGGGATCATGTACTCACCGGCACCACTGTTTGTGGAAGTAGGCAGACCTTGGATCGTACGTTTGAGCTAGTGAGGGGCGCCGGCCAGGATTGTCCCGCTAGCGATGATCATCCAATTGAGTTTGTGGCGCATTTAGAGCCTCATAATGCTGCTGGTACACGGCCGCATTAGGAAGCAGTGGTCAAAAGGTTGCTATTTGGTTTGGGCGCAAGGGACTTGCGAGTTTGCCGATAGGTCGCTCCCAAGTGTAGTTCGCTCCGATGAAACTCGGTGATGCACGCGGGCGATGTCGCTGAGCCAGCAGCTAGAAGACAGCCAAAGATCGCGCTAAGCCATGAACCGGCTGATTGCGCCATTGCGAAAAGCCGAACGCTCGCATCGTTGCCGAAGAATGCGCCTGTCCCGCGGGCTGCGGGAACCCCCGCTGGAAAGGGCAATAGCCGTGGCCGAACCCGCGGGCCTGTTCGCCTGACTAATGATAGCGAGGGGCCGATTCACGTCTCCGTGGTTCGTGACCTAACTCACAAAGCCGGCCTGATCCTTCTGATAGGCAGACCGGTGTGGTAAAAAGGTACAAGGCTCCGGAGGAGTCACGATGATGTCTGGATCGCTAAAATTGTGCCGATGGGCACTTGCGGCCGCCGCCTTCCTGCTGGTGAGTGAGCCGGCCCTTGCCGAAAAGCGCGTCGCGCTGATCCTCGGCAATGCCGCCTACCAGAATGTCGCACCGCTCACCAATCCCGTTAACGACAGTGCCAAAATCGCGGCGACGCTGAAGAACGCCGGCTTCGACGTCGTCGATTCCCGCCGCAACCTGCCGGCGGCCGACACCCGTCGCGCACTGCGCGACATCGCCGATCGCGCGCGCGATGCCGATATTGCCGTGGTCTACTACGCCGGCCACGGGATCGAAGTTGACGGCGCGAATTACCTGATTCCCGTCGATGCGCGGCTGGAACGCGATACCGACATTTATGACGAGGGCCTCTCGCTCGATCGCATCCTGATCGCAATCGAGCCAGCCAAGAAGCTGCGGCTGGTGATTCTCGACGCCTGCCGCGACAATCCGTTTGCCCGCACCATGAAGCGTACCGTAGCGTCGCGCGCGATCGGGCAGGGCCTTGCCCAAGTAGAGCCGACCAGCCCGAACGTCCTGATCGCCTATTCGGCCAAGGCCGGTTCGACGGCGGCCGACGGCGACGGCCAGAACAGCCCGTTCACGGCGGCGCTGTCGCACCATTTGACTAAGCCCGGGCTCGACGTGCGCCGCGCATTCGGCTTCGTCCGCGATGAGGTGCTCAAAACCACCAACAATCGGCAGGAACCCTTTCTGTATGGATCGCTGGGCGGTGAAGACGTGCCGCTGGTGCCGGCACCGCGCGTGGCGCCGGCGGCCGCTGCGCCAGCCCTAAGCGCGCAGGCCGAAGCCCGGCGCGATTACGAACTCGCGCTACAGATCGGCAACAAGAGCGCGCTCAACGCGTTCCTGGCGCAATATCCCGATGGC
>DAIMKE010001061.1:0-2994 GCA_036721875.1 Bradyrhizobium sp.
GCCATAACGGCGCCGGCGGAATGCGCGGCGTGAAGAAACCGGGCACGCCGAAGGTGGCAATCAGCGCGGCGCTGGTTTCGTTGAACAGCGAACGGGCGCGGTCGCCATTCGTGACGGGATTCCATGGCACAGGAGACGACACCATCTCCCAGAATTCCTTCAGCCGGTCGACGCGCTTCTCGCCTTCATTGCCGGCGATGATCGCCGCGTTGATGGCGCCGATCGAGATGCCGGCGATCCATTCCGGGTCGAAACCCGAACGGCACAGCGCCTGAAAGGCGCCGGCCTGGTAGGAGCCCAGCGCGCCGCCGCCCTGCAGCACCAATACGCGCTGGGCCTGGGCGGGGGTGGTGGCAGGCGGGTCGTTGGAATGATCCATCGTGACCGTCTATCAGAAGCCAATAAGGCCGGCACCGTGGCGGCAGTTTGCGGCGGCGTCAATCAGCCAGATCCAAGCAAGGATCACGCCGAATTTATCGCCAACGCCATGCTGGGAACGGCAGCCGGACCGGGGGTCAGGTTGATGCGAGAATCAGCGTCCAGAAAACCTTGTATTTGGTGTTCGGAGCATAGATCGCCGCGATGCCCAATTTTGTGACACCGTTCTTGAGCATGTTGGCCTTGTGCGGCGGCGAGTCGCGCCAGCCGGAAAACGCTTCCGCCAGCGTGTGATAGCCGGCCGAGACGTTTTCGACCGCCAGCTTGGCCGGGTAGCCGGACGCCCCCAGCCGCTTTTCCAGCGGGCCCTTCACATCGTGGTCGAGCTTGTTGCGCTTGGCCATCGCCTCCGATTGCGCTGCCGCAAGCTTCATCAGGTCGGGGTCCACCACCACGCCGGCCAGGCCGTTGTTCTGCCGGTACAGCGAAATCATCGAAGCGGCGGCCTGCGGATCCAGCGTCGCTCCGCCATTGGCCATGCTCAGATACATGGTCGGCTGCTCCGCCACCTTGGTGTCGGCCATGCAGCCGCCGAGTGCCAGAAGCGCGAAAATGACGAGTAATGCCCGCATGATTCCCCCGGATTGGTCCGCCGTTGTTGCATACCAACCGTGGCTGAATGGTGAACGGGCCGCGATTTGGGCCTTGCGGCACCCACCGCTGTCATCGTCCGCGAAGGCGGACGATCCAGTACCCCGTGTCGGGTCGATTATGAGCAGTGATTGCTGGATATCCGGCTTCGCGGGAATGACGACCGCGTTTGTGCCGGTTAGGACCCTAATCCTGGGCGGCGAAAATCCGGTAGCGGCGCGGCTGCAGGCTGACGATCTCGCCGGCCTGGAGTTCCCGGTCCCGGGGCGCGTCGATCTCGATCACGGTCTTGCCCTCTCCGCCGGTCAGGGCGACCTCCGCCCGCTGGATCGGCCCGAACGAACGGACATGGCGCACCGCGCCCTCCAGCGAACCGGTCCCGGCCGGTCCGATCTGCATGTCGTGGCGGCGGATGAACAGCTTTGACGCGCCGGAAGCCACGCCTTCGGCAGCGATATTGAGCGTCCGGCCGCCAAGCCGCACCGAGCCGCCGCTGACTTCAACCGGCAGCACGATGGATTCGCCGATGAAGCCGTGCACGAAGGCGGTCGCGGGATTGTCGTAGACATCCCCCGGAGTGCCGATCTGTTCGATGCGGCCTTTGTCCATGACGACCACGCGGTTGGCGACTTCGAGCGCCTCCTCCTGGTCGTGGGTAACGAAGATCGAGGTGACGTGGATTTCGGAATGCAGCGAGCGCAGCCACTGCCTCAATTCCTTGCGCACCTTGGCATCGAGCGCGCCGAACGGCTCGTCGAGCAGCAGGATGCGCGGCTCGATCGCGAGCGCGCGCGCCAATGCGATGCGCTGCCGCTGGCCGCCGGACAACTGGCTGGGATAGCGGTCCGCCAGCCAGTCGAGTTGCACGAGATCCAGCAACTCCTTGACGCGCGCGCGGATCGCGGCCTCGTCCTTGCGGATGGCGCGCGGCTGCACGCGCAGACCGAAGGCGACGTTCTCGAACACCGTCATGTGCCGGAACAGCGCGTAATGCTGAAACACGAAGCCGACGTGGCGCTCGCTGGCGCCACGGCCGAGTGCGTCCTCGCCGTCGATCCGCACCTCTCCGGCATCGGGCCATTCGAGCCCTGCGATAATCCGCAGCAGCGTGGTCTTGCCGGAACCCGACGGACCGAGCAGCGCCAGCAATTCGCCCTTGCCGACCTTCAGATCGACATTGTCGAGCGCCGTGAAGGCGCCGAACTTCTTGACGATGTTTCTGACTTCAATGGTCACCTGGGTTGTCCCTTAAAAAGTCCTTTGGGGCTTGCCCTTCGTCCAGTCGCCGTTCGAGAACGGTCTTCACGACCAGCGTAATCAGGGCAAGCATCGCCAGCAGCGAGGCAATCGCAAACGACGCCACGAACTGATACTCGTTGTAGAGGATTTCGACCAGTAGCGGCATCGTGTTGGTTTCGCCGCGGATATGGCCCGACACGACCGAGACCGCGCCGAACTCTCCCATGGCGCGCGCGTTGCACAGCAGCACACCATACAACAGCCCCCATTTGATATTGGGCAGAGTGACGCGGAAGAAGGTCTGCAGGCCCGACGCTCCGAGCGAGATCGCAGCTTCCTCCTCCTGCGTGCCCTGCTCCTGCATCAACGGGATCAGCGAGCGGGCGACGAATGGGAACGTCACGAAGATCGTCGCCAATGCAATGCCGGGCACCGCGAACAGGATGTGGATGTCGTTCGCCTGCAGCCACGTACCCCAGTAACCCTGCGCGCCGAACAGCAGCACGAAGACGAGTCCCGATATCACCGGGCTGACCGAAAACGGCAAGTCGATCAGCGTGATCAGGAATGCCTTGCCGCGGAATTCGAATTTTGCAATCGCCCAGGCTGCGATCACGCCGAAGACCAGGTTGAGGCTCACGGAAATCGCGGCCACCAGCAGCGTCAGCTTGATCGCCGAAAGCGCCTCGGGTTCGGCGAGCGCCGAAAAATAGGCGCTGATGCCCT
>DAIMKE010001062.1:0-2993 GCA_036721875.1 Bradyrhizobium sp.
CCGAAACCTTCTTGCCGGAAACGCCCGCGAACCTCTCATCCACCGGATCGAATGCTGCGACCGAACGCAACGACTTCGGTGCGACCACCTGCCCCATTACCAAACGCCCCATATTCCTGTTCGCTCGTTCACTTCGACGAACGATGGCTTTTGGTATCGGCCACAAAATAGCGGGTCAATGCGAGCCGTTCGCGAGAACCCTTAAATCAATCCAGATCAAAGCGATTCTAAACTGCAGTTTGAAATCGTTCTAAACGCGATTGGATTCGTTCTAAGGATAACGCAGATAGACCCGCTCACTCTCAGTCGCTGCTCGGCGGCTTCATCAGCGAGAACAATTCGTCGACCGTCTTCTGCGCGACGGCGCGCACGCGTTCGGTGCTGTCCATGCCGGCGATGTTGACGCCGTTCACGACAGCTTTGATCTCGTCGCGAAAGTCGGTGAGGAAGTGCAAGGGATCGCGCTGCTCGTTGGCGACACGCGCGATCAATCCCGTGATCAGAATCTGACACGCGATCAGCTTGCCGTTCAGCTCGTCCATCCTGTTGCCCCCTATGGCTGCCGATATGGACGATGCTGAAATGCCTGACAACCGAAACGGCCGCCACGCGACTTAGAACCGTTCTTGCAACCGATCCGAACTACGGTTCGGTCGAACACTATTGGCCTGAGCACTCCGCTGCAGGTGGTGCGCAAGAGCGCCGGGGGATCGGTCACGCCGGGAAGATGCAATGCATCGCCGCGCCAGACCACTGCCGAGGGGACGCAAAGCTTTCCAATTGTTTAGGATTCTCAACTGATAGTGCTGTTTACACCAGAACTTGGCGTGTAATATACGTCACGATGGAACTCTATGACTGCCCCATTCTTCATAGCTGAGGGCATGCGAGCCGACACGAGACCATATGAAAAAGTCCCGGCCGATCCTCTGGCTTCTGATCATCGCGGCCGTGGCCTCCGCGGGCTATTATGGTTGGGAGAAATTCGGCTCGGCCGGAACGATCCAGACAGCACAGAAGGCGCCGCCTCGCCCACCCGCCGTTCCCGTCAGCGTTGCCCCGGTCCAGAAAACCGACTTTCCGGTCTACCTGACTGGTCTCGGCACGGTTCAGGGCTTCAACACCGTCCAGGTCCGTAGCCGGGTCGACGGCCAGATCATCAGGCTCGAATTCAAAGAGGGCCAGATCGTCCAGCAGGGCGACCTTCTGGTCTCAATCGATCCACGGCCCTATCAAGCCGCGCTTGACCAAGCCAAGGCCAAGAAGGCGCAGGACGAGGCAAACCTAGCCAACGCCAATCTAGAGCTCCAGCGCGCCGTGAAGCTCGGCGAATTCGCAACGACACAGCGGGTCGATACCCAGCGCTCCACCGTCGCCCAGCTCACCGCCCAGATCGCCGCCGACGAAGCCGCGATCGCCAACGCCCAAACCCAGCTCGACTACACCCAGATCAAGGCACCGATCACCGGTGTTGCAGGGCTCCGCCAGGTCGACATCGGTAACATCGTCAACGCATCGACGCAGACCGGCATCGTCACGATATCGCAGGTCGAACCGATCACCGTGATCTTTACGGCACCGGAAGACCAGCTTCCCTACATCAGCGAGGGTCAGAAGGCCGGCGCCCTGAAGGTGATCGCCTTCACCACCGACGGCAAGAAAACGCTGGCCGAGGGCAAGCTCGCGGTCATCAACAACCAGGTCGACACCACCAGCGGAACGATCCGGCTCAAAGCGGTGTTCGACAACAAGGACCACGCGCTGTGGCCGGGCCAATCCGTCTCGACGCGTCTCCTGGTGCGGACGCTGAAGGATGCGACCGTGGTCCCGGATGACGCGGTCCAGCATTCGACTAACGGCCTCTACGCCTATACGGTCAATCAGGACAACAAGGCCGAGCTGCACAAGGTCAAGGTCCGTTATGCCATCGACGGACGTTCGGTCATTGAGGAAGGGCTGAGCCCCGGCCAGCAGGTCATCGTCGGCGGTCAGTTCAAGGTGCAACCCGGAAGCCTCGTCTCGACGGCGGTAGCAAGCTCGGATCCAGCCCAGAACAAGGTGCGACAGGAATGATCGGAGGCGGGATTTCGGCACCTTTTATCCGTTATCCCATCGGCACCTCGCTGCTGATGGCCGGCATTCTCTTCGTCGGCCTCGTGGCCTATCCCCTTCTGCCTGTCGCGCCGCTGCCGCAGGTGGATTTCCCGACCATCCAGATCACCGCCAACCTGCCGGGCGGCAGCCCCGAGACGATGGCCTCGTCAGTGGCGCAGCCGCTCGAGCGGCAGTTCGCCCAAATTCCGGGCATCGCGCAGATGACCTCGACGAGTTATCTGGGCACGGCATCGATCACCATCCAGTTCGACCTCAACCGCAACATCGACGGCGCAGCCAACGACGTGCAGGGGGCGATCAACGCTGCCAGCGGCCAGTTGCCGAAGAACCTGCCCTCGCCGCCGACCTACCGCAAGGTCAATCCGGCCGATGCGCCGATCCTGTTGCTGTCGGCGACGTCAGAGACGCTGCCGCTGACCAGCGTCAGCGACGCGGTCGATGCCCAGCTCGCGCAGCAGATCAGCCAGCTTTCGGGCGTCGCGCAGGTCTTCATCGGCGGGCAGCAGAAACCTTCCATCCGCATTCAGGTCGATCCCGGCAAGCTTGTGGCAAAGGGCCTGTCGCTGGAAGACGTGCGCAGTGCGATCGCGATCACCACGGTCGACAGCCCCAAGGGCAACATCGACGGCGACAAGCGCGCCTATACGATCTACGCCAACGACCAGCTCACGCAGTCGAAGGACTGGAACGACGTCATCATCGCCTATCGCAACGGCGGTCCGTTGCGAATCCGCGACATCGGCCAGGCGGTCAGCGCCGCCGAAGACGCCAAGCAGGCGGCCTGGGCAAACGGCAAGCGCGGCGTGTTCCTGGTGATATTCAAGCAGCCCGGTGCCAACGTCATCGAGACGGTCGACCGCATCAAGGCGACCCTGCCC
>DAIMKE010001063.1:0-2985 GCA_036721875.1 Bradyrhizobium sp.
TGCGAAGGCCGTCCGCGTGCTGCAGCCGGCGGAGTGAGCCGTTGAGAAAACTCCTTGTATGTTTATTCGTCGTCGCCGCGATGCTGGGCGCTCCGGCCGCCCACGCCGTGCAGCCCGACGAGATCATGGCGGACCCGGCCAAGGAAGCGCGGGCGCGTGATCTGTCGCGCGAACTGCGCTGCATGGTGTGCCAGAACCAGTCGATCGACGATTCCGATGCGCCGCTGGCGCGCGACCTGCGGCTCCTGGTGCGCGAGCGCATTGCATCCGGCGACAGCGACGGCCAGGTGATCGATTTTCTGGTGGCGCGTTACGGCGAGTTTGTGCTGCTCAAGCCGCGTCTCACGCCGCACACGCTGCTGCTGTGGCTGTTACCGCCGCTCGCACTGGTCGGAGGCGGGCTGGCGCTATGGGTCTTCAGCCGGCGCCGCGCGCAATCGTCGGGCTCCGCCGATCCGTCCCTGCTCAAATTGAGCGAAGAGGAGGAGGCCCGGCTGGAGCGCTTGATCTCGGCGGAATCGCCACCGAAAAAGCCGGTTTAGCCAGCCTCCATTGCAAGCGGGCCGGTTTCCGCTATGACTCCGGGCGACAAGAACAATCGCCCAGGGAGAAAACGGACATGGCTCTTTCACTCTACGACGCCACCGTGGCGAATTACCTCCAGACCCTTGGCGCCGTCGGCGGCTTCCTCGAGCGTGGTCTCAAGCATTTTCAGGAGAAAGGCGTCGATCCGGAAACGATGGTCGAGGCGCGGCTCGCGCCGGACATGCTGCCGTTGCGTTTCCAGATCATTTCCATCGCCCAGCATTCCCGCGGCGCCATCGAGGGCGTGCAGAGCGGTGAATTTCGTCCGCCCGCGTCCAAGACGCCGTACGATTACGCCGGATTGCAGGGGTTGGTCGCGCAAACCCAGGAGGCGCTGTCGGCGTGGACGCCCGAGGCCGTCAATGCGCTCAGCGGCCGCGACGTCGTCTTCAATCTCGGCGAGCACAGGCTGCCGTTCACGGCGGAGGGCTTTCTGATGTCGTTCTCGCTGCCCAACTTCTATTTCCACGCCACCACCGCCTACGACATCCTGCGCACCAACGGGGTTCCCCTGGGCAAGCGGGACTTCATGGGCCGGATGAAGATGAAGAAATAAGTAGGCGGCTTTCGGCTCTCGCCGGGGGCCGTTCTCAAGGTTTCCGATATGGACGCCCGGCCGGTTCCCCGGCGGGTAGAAGCCGCTTTGCGCCCTCCGAAAGCCGTTTTTCGGCCTGCGCTAAGCTATTGATTGGCTGCGCTAAACTGCCGCATCCATAACTTCCACCATTACAAAAGTTTAATTCGTTGGCCAGCGCGCGGTAAGGCGCGAGACCCCATCTTGGGTGCGTCAGGTGCTCGACTCGCACCACCGAAATTCTGGCTCTGGAGACCTTAGCAACATGACCGAACGTCCCATCGACCTGTCCTCGCTTCCATCCAACGGCGCACCGCGTCGTTCGCTGTTCTCGGCGCGCAAGTTCGCGCTGATGGCCTCCGTCGTCGCCGGCCTCGGCGCCGCGGTCTACGGCTTTACGCCTTCGCAGGGCCCGGTCGATGTCTTCACCAGCGCGGCGCACGCGCAGGTCAACAAGGAAGTTCGCCAGGTTGAGCGCCCGATCGGCTTTGCCGACATCGTCGAGCGCGTGAAGCCATCGGTGATTTCGGTCAAGATCAACATCGCCGAAAAGACCGCCAAGAATGACGACGGCGCCAACAAGGACGATGACTCGCCGTTCCAGCCGGGCTCGCCGATGGAGCGCTTTTTCAAGCGTTTCGGCGGACCCGACGGGTTGCCCCCCGGCATGCGCGGCGGTCCTCGCAGCGGCCGTGGTCCGGTGACCGGCCAGGGTTCCGGCTTCTTCATCTCGGCTGACGGGTTTGCCGTGACCAACAACCACGTGGTCGATGGCGCCGACAAGGTCGAAGTCACCATGGACGACGGCAAGACCTACACCGCCAAGGTGATCGGCAGCGATCCGCGCACCGACCTTGCGTTGATCAAGGTCGCCGGCCGCACTGATTTTCCGTTCGCCAAGCTGTCCGACTCCAAGCCGCGGATCGGCGACTGGGTGCTCGCGGTCGGTAACCCGTTCGGCCTCGGCGGAACCGTGACCGCCGGCATCGTTTCGGCTTCCGGCCGCGACATCGGCAACGGTCCGTATGACGACTTCATCCAGATCGACGCGCCCGTGAACAAGGGTAACTCCGGCGGTCCGGCGTTCGACACCGCTGGCGAAGTCATGGGCGTCAACACCGCGATCTACTCGCCGTCCGGCGGCAGCGTCGGCATCGCGTTCTCGATCCCCGCATCGACGGTCAAGAACGTGATTGCCCAGCTCAAGGACAAGGGCTCGGTCAGCCGCGGCTGGATCGGCGTCCAGATCCAGCCGGTGACTGCCGACATTGCCGACAGCCTCGGCATGAAGAAAGCGGAAGGCGCGCTGGTCGCGGAACCGCAGGCCAATGGCCCGGCAGCCAAGGCCGGCATCCAGTCCGGCGACGTCATTACCGCGGTCAACGGCGAGCCGGTCAAGGATGCGCGCGAACTGGCGCGCACCATCGGTGGCTTGGCACCCGGCAACGCCGTGAAGCTGAACGTGTTGCAGAAGGGCCAGGACAAGGTCATCAACCTCACGCTCGGCCAGTTGCCGAACACGATCGAGGCCAAGGCCAACACCGACCAGGACGACAAGGGTGGCGCCACCAAGGGAACCGGCGTTCCCAAGCTCGGCCTGACGCTTGCCCCCGCCAACAGCGTGGCGGGCGCCGGCAAGGAAGGCGTGGTGGTGACCGAAGTCGACCCGAAGAGCGCGGCGGCCGAGCGCGGCTTCAAGGAAGGCGACGTCATTCTCGAAGTCGCCGGCAAGAGCGTCGGCAACGTCGGCGAGGTCCGCGAAGCGATCGATGCGGCGCGCACCGACAACAAGAACAGCGTTCTCATGCGCGTGAAGAGCGGCGGTT
>DAIMKE010001064.1:0-2982 GCA_036721875.1 Bradyrhizobium sp.
CCGCGCTAGCCGATGTTTGCATTGACAAATATGGCGTCAAGCATAGCTGCTTCGAGCAGGAAGCTTGCGTTGTAAGGGGCCTGACGGTCCCCTATAAAGCCGGGCGGATATGCGAGGCTGGGCACCCTGCCAACAGGCGGATCCGGGCCAAGCGGAGGAGAGTTTTAAATGCCGTGGAAGAATCAAGGTGGGGGCCCCTGGGGCTCGGGTCCCAAGGGGCCGTGGGGCTCGGGGCCGCAATCGGCCGGTCCGAGGCCGCCGGATCTCGAGGACCTTCTGCGGCGCGGCCAGGACCGGCTGCAGCAGCTTCTGCCGGGCGGTCATTTCAGCACCATGGGCATCGCACTGGTCCTGATCGGCGCGCTGGCGATCTGGGGCTTGTCCGGATTCTTCCGCGTGCAGTCCGAAGAACTCGGCGTCGTGCTGCGCTTCGGCAAGCATGTGCGCACCGTGCAGCCCGGCCTGAACTATCATCTGCCGTATCCGATCGAGACCGTGCTGCTGCCGAAGGCGCTGCGCGTCTCCACTCTCTCGATCGGCATGTCGCTGATCGAGGACCCGGCGCGGCGCGGCCGCACCATGCGGGACGTGCCGGAAGAGAGCCTGATGCTGACCGGCGACGAAAACATCGTCGACGTCGACTTCACCGTGTTGTGGCGGATCAAGCCCGACGGCGTCGGCAATTTCCTCTTCAACATCCAGAACCCCGAGGGCACCGTGAAAGCGGTGGCCGAAAGCGCGATGCGAGAGGTGATCGGGCGTTCGCAGATCCAGCCGATCCTCACCGGCGCCCGCACCACGACGGAAGCGAGCGTGCAGGAACTGATGCAGAAGACGCTGGACAGTTACGGCGCCGGCATTCTGATCACGCAGGTGCAGATGCAGAAGGTCGACCCGCCGGCGCAGGTGATCGACGCATTCCGCGACGTGCAGGCCGCGCGTGCCGACTTCGAACGGCTGCAGAACGAGGCGCAGACCTACGCCAACCGCGTCATTCCCGACGCGCGCGGCCGGGCCGCGCAGATTCTGCAGGTCGCCGAAGGCTACA
Source organism: Bradyrhizobium sp. (assembly GCA_036721875.1). Taxonomy (GTDB): domain Bacteria; phylum Pseudomonadota; class Alphaproteobacteria; order Rhizobiales; family Xanthobacteraceae; genus Bradyrhizobium. The sequence goes on from DAIMKE010001064.1 coordinate 1,049, forward strand.
AGGAGCAGGCGGTCGCCGAGGCCAAGGGCCAGAGCGCGCGCTTCCAGAAGGTTTACGACGAATACAAGAAGGCGCCCGACGTGACGCGGCAGCGAATTTATCTGGAGACGATGGAACGGATTCTCGGCGGTTCCGAGAAGCTGGTCTATGACGGCGGCAATGGTGCCCAGAGCAACATGGTGCCGTATCTGCCGCTCAGTGAGTTGACGCCGCGACGCACACCGTCGCCGCCCGCCACCACCCAGCAGCAGGGAGGCACCCGATGAAGTCCCCCGTTGCAGGCGTCGTCGCCCTGATCCTGCTGTTCGTCGTCATCATCGTCGGCTACAGTTCGGTCTTCACGGTCGCGCAGACCGAACAGGTGCTGGTGGTGCGGCTCGGCGAGCCCGTGCGCGTCGTCACCGAACCCGGTCTGAACTTCAAGGCTCCGTTCATCGACACCGTGATCTCGATCGACAAGCGCATTCTCGATCTGGAAAATCCGTCACAGGAAGTCATTGCCTCGGATCAGAAGCGGCTGGTGGTCGATGCCTTCGCCCGTTATCGCATCAAGAATGCACTGCGCTTCTATCAAAGCATCGGTTCGATTCAGGCCGCCAACCTTCAGCTCACGACGCTGCTCAACGCGGCGTTGCGGCGCGTGCTGGGCGAGGTCACCTTCATCAACGTGGTTCGTGACGAACGCGATAACTTGATGACGCGGATCCGCGACCAGCTCGACCGGGAGGCGGACCAATACGGCATCCAGGTGGTCGACGTTCGTATCCGCCGCGCCGACCTGCCGGAGCAGAACAGCCAGGCGGTCTATCAGCGGATGCAGACCGAGCGGCAACGCGAGGCCGCCGAGTTCCGTGCCCAGGGCGGCCAGAAGGCACAGGAAATCCGCTCCAAGGCCGATCGCGAGGCGACCGTCATCATCGCCGAAGCCAATTCGGCCGCCGAGCAGACGCGCGGTATTGGCGACGCCGAACGCAACCGGCTGTTTGCCGAGGCGTACGGCCGGGATCCGGATTTCTTCGCGTTCTACCGCTCGATGTCGGCCTACGAGACCGGGCTACGGTCTAACGACACCCGCTTCCTGCTGCGGCCCGATTCCGAGTTCTTCCGCTTCTTTGCCAATCCGTCGGGTTATCCGCCGGCTGCGGCGGCAGCGGCGCCGAAGCAGTAACGTCCGGACGGCTGCACTCTGAAGTTATCGAGGCGACGCGGGCTCCGCGTCGCCTCCGTCAAATAAGAAGCGCTGATAAACGGGGGGTGTTGTCCGATGAGGTCCATAGCGTTTGCCGACTTCCTCATCGGCCTCGGAATTCTGTTCGTCCTGGAAGGCCTGATGTTCGCGGCGAGCCCGGCCTGGATGCGTCGGGCCATGAAGAGTGCGCTGGCGACGCCTGACAATATCCTGCGCATCGTCGGTATCGGGTCGGCGGTGGTCGGATTGCTGCTGATCTGGTTCGTCCGGCGCTAGCGCCGGGGCTGCGAAAGCGGCCGCAAATACCTGTGGCGTCAACGAAATCGTGAGCCGCCGGAAGTCAGCTTTTTGCGGAAATGCCCAGCGCAAATGCTTGCGCCTTGGCCCCGTTCGGGCGCACTGTGCGCCGAATTCCATCCCTTTGGAGACAAGCCGACATGACCGGTGCCAGACCCGCCTTGACCAGTCGCCTGCGCCTGATGGGGATTGCCATCGCGTTCAGTGCAGCCAGCATGCTGGCGGCGGCGCCGGTCAGCGCACGCGGACCGGACGGCATCGCGGATATCGCCGAGAAAGTGATCGACTCCGTCGTGAACATCTCGACCTCGCAGAATGTCGAGGCCAAGGGCGGCGGCAACAGGGAGGCGATGCCGCAACTGCCGCCAGGCTCGCCGTTCGAGGAATTCTTCGACGATTTCTTCAAGAACCGCCGCGGCGGCGGCCCCAAGGACGGCGACAAGAGCGG
>DAIMKE010001065.1:0-2979 GCA_036721875.1 Bradyrhizobium sp.
GGGCGATACCGGCTGCGCACCGTGGTGCCCGGGCTTTATCCCGGCCGGACGCGCCATGTCCATGTGAAGGTGCAGCCGCGCGGCGGCCGGGTATTGACCACCCAGCTCTATTTCCCAGGCGAGGCGCAAAACCGCTCCGACGGCTTGTTTCGCAAGGAGTTGCTGGTACGCACGGCCAAGAACGAGGGATCGCTTGCCGGGCGTTTCGACTTCGTGGTCGGGTAAGGGGTCAATCGCTGCGGGCGATGTTGCGTCCAAGCGTGCCAGGTCCGGCCGCCGGTTCGTTGACATCGGTAAAGACCAGCATCGCGCCAAGGCGATCGGTGGCGGGTCGGTCGAATCCGACCGCGCCTTCGAAGGTCGCCGGGTTGCGGAAGGTCCCGAACATCATGTCCCAGATCGGCAGGTCGCCGTAATTATAGGCGTGCAAGTCGCGCTGATGGTGGATGCAATGCGCTTCCGGCCGTTGGATGATGAAGCCGAGCCATCGCGGCGTGCGGACATTCATGTGCTGGAAGTAGCCGTAGAAGGCGGCGACGTAGCCGGTGAGTGCGGCGGCGACGGGATCAAGGCCGAGCACCAGCGTCGTCACGAGCGTGCCGATCAGAAGAAACGCCACCGTCTCCAGCGGATGGAATAGCGCGGCCCCGGACATGTCTACCCGTTGCGGGCTGTGGTGGATCTGGTGGAACAGCCGCCACATCAGTGGAAACGTATGGGCGCTGCGGTGCCAGGCGTAGCTGGCGAGCGAGACCACGGCGTAGCCGAGCGCTGCGCCGCCGATCACGCCCAGGCTTTCGAGGTTCATCAGCCGGTGCGCCGCCAGCCAATGCTCCGGAATGACGAGCGGCGAAAGGGTGGCAAGCAGGCCCTGCACCGTCAGGAAGCAAAAGCCCTTCAGTCGCCAATAGGGAATCGGTGGAAATTGGCGCGCGGGAAACGCCGCCTCGATCCCGAGCATCACCAGGTAGGTGACCGGCACCAAAAGTCCGAAAATATCGATGGCCGACATGCGAGAGCTCCAACCTTACAGTGTAAGTTAGATTTCCGGATACAGCCTTCCGGTGTAAGGTTGCAAGAGGAATGCAGGAGATTCGAGAGCCCCGATTGATCACAAGAGCGAAACCGAAGCCGAAAAAGCACCTGGCCGGTGCTAAACGGAGCCATGGCCGGGGGCAGGCGAGACTGGGGACAGGGCTGTCGCGGGAGCGAATTGCAGCGGCGGCGCTTGCCCTGATCGATCGTGAGGGGCTACCGGCGCTCAGCACGCGCCGGCTCGGCGACGAACTCGGCTGCGAAGCCATGAGCATCTATCACCACTTCCCGGGCAAGGCGCATCTGATGGACGCCCTCGTCGATTTGATGCTGGCCGAGGCGCGCATTCCGGCAGCCTGCGAGGGCGATTGGCTGGATCGGTTGCGCTGCGCGGCGCACGGCTTTCGCGCGATGGCGCTAAAACACCCCAAATTCTTTCCGTTCCTTGCGGTGCATCGGCTCAACACCCGCGCCGGCGTTGGCTTCGTCAATGGGATCATTGGAATCCTGCGCGAGGCCGGGTTTTCGGATGGCGATGCGGCACGGTACTTCCGCGTGCTAGGCTATTACCTGACCGGGGCGGCGCTGGATGAGACCGCTGGCTACGCCAAGGGACCTTCGGCGGCCGAGCCGGTATCAGACGAGACGATCGCTGCGGAATTCCCGCATCTTGCGGCGGCTGCGCCCTATTTTCAGCCTGTATGTTTTCCGGCGACGTTCGAGGCGGGGCTGGAGATGTTGCTGGAGGGGATAAGGCAGGCGCACAGGTCGTAAAACATCTGTTGAACAGAAGTGAGATGGTATGTTATACAAACGTACAACAAGCTATTTGGCTCGATAAGATCACCCAAGGCAACCCTGTGATGAAAATCGAAATCAAGAAAATCGGTAATTCCGACGGCCTTTTGATTCCGCGCGAGTTGATGCAGCGGCTCGATCTCAAGCGAGGTCAGCAGTTGCACATTACTGAACTTCCCGGCGGGGGCTTCCAAGCACTTCCCTATGACCCGGACTTCGAGCGGACCATGGAGTTGGCGGAAGACACCATGGACAAATACCGTGACACGCTGGCAACGCTGGCAAAGTGATGGAAGTGCGCAATGAGCGAGCCGAAAGAGCCGCTTTGGATTACCTATGAGCAAGCCATCGCAATTCATAGTCGTCAACTCCGCCGCTTCGGCGGCGCGCCCGGCTTGCGCGACGGTGGCATGCTGCGCTCGGCGCTTGAGCGCCCGATCAATAAGTGGCGGTACGAACAGGCCGAACTAGCCGAACTCGCTTCTGCCTATGCTTTCGGACTCGCCAAAAATCATGCCTTTGTCGATGGAAACAAGCGCATCGCTTTCATCGCGATGAGGGTTTTCCTCATGAAGAATGGCGTTGCCTTTAATCCCAAGCCAGAACACGCGACCTCGATCATCCTCTCCCTCGCCGCAGGCGAGGTAAGCGAGGAAAGCCTGGCCCGCTGGATCCGGGACAATTGGCCGTCCGAATGACCCGATAAGCGGGGCGGCGGCGCGTTGGCCGTTGCCCTGCCAAACGCTTTGCGGTAATTGCACGCGAGATACCGGATTTGACTGGGGATACCGATGGCAGACCATAACGAAGTGGCCTACACGACCGCTGACGGCAACGACTACGTGGCCCATGAGCAGACCTATGAAGGTTTCATCATGCTGGTCAAATACGGCACGATCGCCGTCATTATCATCGTCGCCTCGATGGGCTTCTTCCTGACCTGACGCCTCGTTGCCCGCGCCGCCGTACCGGCGGAGCCAAAAATTGCACGCACGCCGGTTGCGAAACCGGTATCCAACTAAGCGGAAAAGACGCTAGTTTGCTTGCGCGCGCCTGCCGCGCAGCGGGGGAGGCCCTATGAAGATTGCCGTCGCCAAGGAAATCGATCCGTCCGAGCCACGGGTTGCCGCTTCACCCGACACCGTG
>DAIMKE010001066.1:0-2977 GCA_036721875.1 Bradyrhizobium sp.
CGGCAAGGATGCCGACGGGAAGCCCGTGACCACGTGGGAGATTGCATGATGGCCAAGCCCGATACGCCATTCCCGAAACACTGGCTCTATTACATCGCGCTGAAGATTCTGCTGCTTGCCGGCGCGGTGGCTCTGGTCCTGAAGCTCTACGGCATGTGGTGACGCGATGGGACAAGCCCTGCCAAAGGCCGCGCTGCGGCCGATGCTCGCCGAAGACGCGCCGATGCTCGCGGCAATATTCGTTGCCAGTGTCGAGGAACTGACCGGCGACGATTACAGCGAGGCGCAGCAGGAAGCCTGGGTCCAGGCTGCCGAGGACGATGTGGCGTTCGGCAAGCGGCTGGCGGGACAGTTGACGCTGATTGCGACGATCCAAAGCTCGCCGGTGGGCTTTGCTTCCCTGAAAGGCGCTGATCATATCGACATGCTCTACGTTCATCCGAGCGTGGCGGGGCAGGGTGTTGCGACCATGCTGGTCGATGCGCTGGAGAAGCTCGCGGGCGCGCGCGGAGCGAAAACCCTGACCGTCGATGCCAGCGACACCGCCGAGCCATTATTCAGGAAGCGCGGCTATACGCCCAAGCAGCGCAACACCGTCACCCTCAATGGCGAATGGCTCGCCAACACCACGATGCAGAAGACGCTGGCCGATAGCGCCGCGCCGGGAGCGCCGACATGAGCCGCGAACGCCTCTATCTGTTCGACACCACGCTGCGCGACGGCGCGCAGACCAACGGCGTCGATTTCACGCTGCATGACAAGCAGATCATCGCGCGGATGCTGGACGAACTCGGCATCGACTATGTCGAAGGCGGCTATCCCGGCGCCAATCCGACCGACACCGAATTTTTCGCCACAAAGCCGAAGCTCGACCATGCGAGGTTCACGGCCTTCGGCATGACGCGCCGTCCCGGGCGCTCGGCCTCGAACGATCCCGGCCTTGCGGCACTGATCGAAGCCAGGGCCGATGCAATCTGCTTTGTCGCGAAATCCAGTGCCTACCAGGTGCGGGTCGCGCTCGCGACCACCAACGAGGAAAACCTCGCCTCGATCCGCGACAGCGTCTGCGCGGCAAAGGCCGCGGGCCGCGAGGTGATGGTCGATTGCGAACACTTCTTCGACGGCTACAAGGAGAATGCCGATTTCGCGCTCGCCTGCGCCAAGGCTGCGTATGAATCCGGCGCGCGCTGGGTGGTGCTGTGCGACACCAATGGCGGCACCATGCCGCACGAGGTCGAGACCATCGTAGGCCACGTGACCAAACACATCCCCGGCAGCCATGTCGGCATTCACGCTCATAACGACACCGAGCAGGCGGTGGCCAATTCGCTGGCCGCGGTGCGCGCGGGCGCGCGGCAGATACAAGGTACGCTGAACGGGCTCGGCGAGCGCTGCGGCAACGCCAATCTCTGTTCGCTGATCCCGACGTTGCGGCTGAAGGACGAGTTCTCCGGCGCGTTCGAGATCGGCGTCACTGACGAAAAGATGGCGACGCTGATGAAAGTCTCGCGCACGCTCGACGACATGCTCAACCGCGCGCCGAACCGCCATGCGGCTTACGTCGGCGAAAGCGCGTTCGTGACCAAGACCGGCATTCATGCCTCGGCGGTCATGAAGGACCCGCACACCTATGAGCACGTCCAGCCTGAAAGCGTCGGCAATCACCGCAAGGTGCTGGTGTCCGATCAGGCCGGGCGATCCAACGTGATGGCCGAACTCGATCGCGCCGGCATCGCCTACGACAGGAACGATCCGAAACTGGCGCGGCTGGTCGAGGAGTTGAAGGAGCGGGAAGCGGCGGGCTATGCCTATGAATCCGCCAATGCCTCGTTCGACCTGCTGGCGCGCCGCACGCTCGGCCGCGTGCCGGAATATTTCAAGGTCGAGCAGTTCGACGTCAATGTCGAGCAGCGCTACAATTCCAACGGCCAGCGCGTCACCGTTGCGCTTGCGGTGGTAAAGGTCGATGTCGCCGGCGAGCACCTGATCTCGGCCGCGGAAGGCAACGGCCCCGTCAACGCGCTCGACGTCGCCTTGCGCAAGGACCTCGGCAAGTACCAGAAGTATATCGAAGGACTGAAGCTGATCGACTACCGCGTGCGTATCCTCAATGGCGGCACGGAAGCGGTGACGCGGGTGCTGATCGAGAGCGAGGACGAAAGCGGCGAGAGCTGGACCACGATCGGCGTGTCGCCGAATATCATCGACGCTTCGTTTCAGGCGCTGATGGATTCGGTGATCTACAAGCTGGTGAAGTCAGGCGCACCGGCGTGAGGTTATTGAACCGTCGTTCCGGGGCGATGCGAAGCATCGAACTACGGTGCGCAATCGCGCACCTGAGAATCTCGAGATCCCGGGTCTGGTGCTAACGCACTATCCCGGAATGACGGGGAGAGAGCGGGTTCCTCCCATGATCGACCACATTTCAGTCGGCGTCAGCGACCTCGAACGCTCCTTACGCTTCTTATCGGACAAATATTCCGCGGCGTTCGTCATCGATCCCGACGGTAACCGCATCGAGGCCGTGACCTTTCCGAAGTGAGTGAAAGCCGTAGGATGGGTAGAGCGAAAGCGAAACCCATGAATCCTTGCGCGGACGGATGATGGGTTGCGCTGCGCTCTACCCATCCTACGAACTACGAGTGAAGCCTAAAGCTTCTGCGCCAGTTCCGGCGCTATTTCCCTGGTGCCCTCGGGCGCACGCGCAGCGGCGGCGCGCAGGCGCGGCAGGATGTCCTCGACGCGGTCGGCCTTGAGGACGTCGATGTTGAGCGAGGGGCGGATGAATTCGGTTTCGCGCATGTGCGCCAGCAGCGCAATCAGCGGTTCCCAGAAACCGTCGATGTTGGCGAGCAACACCGGCTTGGTGTGACGGCCGAGCTGCTGCCAGGTCATCTGCTCGACCAGTTCCTCCAGCGTGCCGATTCCGCCGGGGAGGGCGACGAACGCATCGGAGTGTTCGAACATCAGCCGTTTG
>DAIMKE010001067.1:0-2975 GCA_036721875.1 Bradyrhizobium sp.
CGAGCAGCGTCTTCATCAGAAGCGGTATGCCACCTACTTCAAACATGTCTTTGGCAACATAACGGCCCCCTGGCTTCAAATCCGCGACATATGGTGTCTTTTTGAAGATTTCGGCCACGTCGAATAAGTCAAACTTGATGCCGCACTCATGAGCGATCGCCGGTAGGTGCAGTGCAGCATTGGTCGATCCGCCCGATGCTGCGACGACGGCCGCAGCATTTTCCAGCGCCTTGCGGGTGACGATGTCGCGCGGACGGATATTGGCCGAGATCAACTCCAGCACCTTTTCGCCGGCGGCAGCGCAAAAAGCGTCGCGAATCTCGTACGGCGCCGGCGCCCCGGCGGAATAGGGCAGCGCCAGCCCAATCGCCTCGGACACCGTCGCCATGGTGTTGGCGGTGAATTGTGCGCCGCACGCGCCGGCGGACGGGCACGCCACCCGCTCGATTTCGTCGAGATCTTCGTCCGACATCTCGCCGACCGAGTGCTTGCCGACGGCCTCGAACATGTCCTGCACGGTGACCTGCTGGCCACGGAAAGTGCCGGGCAGGATCGAGCCGCCATAGATGAAGATCGAGGGCACGTTGAGCCGGACCATGGCCATCATCATGCCCGGCAGCGACTTGTCGCAGCCGGCAAGCCCGACCAGCGCGTCATAGGCGTGGCCGCGGACGGTCAGCTCGACCGAATCGGCGATGCATTCGCGGGACGGCAGCGACGAGCGCATGCCGTCATGGCCCATGGCGATGCCGTCGGTAACCGTGATGGTGCAGAACTCGCGCGGGGTGCCGCCGGCGGCTGCAACCCCCTTCTTGACCGCCTGCGCCTGGCGCATGAGCGAGATGTTGCAGGGGGCGGCCTCGTTCCAGCACGACGCCACGCCGACGAAGGGCTGGTGGATCTGCTGGGTGGTCAGGCCCATCGCGTAGAGGTAGGACCGATGCGGCGCACGCTCCGGCCCCTCCGTCACGTGGCGGCTCGGCAACCTCTTCTTGATGTCGGTCTTCGCGTCCATCCGCCAACCTGTTTCGCAGCCAGCTCTTCAACGGTCCGGGGAGAGAAGCGGTTCCCCTTGTCATCGCGAGCGCTGCGGCCATCAGCATCGATTAGAATGATTTCACGGAGGGGTGTGGCTAAAAAGCGGCGTGAGTACAAACCGGGGTCAAGAACGGCCAAATGTTCAGACGCTGTTGCACTCGCGCAACAATCGTGGCGTCACGGCAACCATATTGGGCGCTTAAAAGGGCGGTGACCATGCGCTGACGACGGCTTTGGGGCGTCCGAGTGCCCATACTGCCGCACCGCGCACAACCTAAAAGCGTTCGTTCGGATGATTGCTCGCCACCTCGCCGGCGTACGGGAATCAACAGCACGGACAGCAGCCGAATCGCAAGCGACGGAACGATGCGATTCATGGAGGCATCGAGGTCGATCGCCCGGCCGGCGATCGAGCAGACAGCCGCACGTTACGGCGTCCAACATCAAACGTGTCGGAGTGCAATCGCGTCGTTTCTGTGCGATGTGCACTTTTTGCGCGCGTTTCCGTCACGCGACGATACCACCTCGGTCACGTTCGGCGCTCCGCGATTCCTTCAGATCTCGCATATCTCGCGATAGAACAACACCGTACGCGAATGATCGAATGCTGTTTGATCGCTGACGAAATGCGGCAGATGCTTTGAGGCGCAGATCAAACGTTCGCCTTACGCGTCACAGAAGTGCCCCTGCCCCGCGCAAAACCGCCGCGCGCTTGTCCAGCCCCGGACCCCTTTTGCTGTTTTTTCTTGCAGCGCGGGTGAAGGATCACACCTCACGTCTCGCCCGCGCGCATCACCAAGGATTCCCAAAACTCAGTGGTGAGACGTTTCTGGTCTGTGAGGTCTGAATATGAGGTTTAACAATGCCAAGATTCAACCTGAGCAGCTTGTTCAACAACGACCGCTTCGAAGACTTCTTCGCCCAGTTTACGGGAGGCGGCTCCGGCCATGATCATCTGAACGGTACGACGGCCAACAATGTCCTGTTCTCCGGCGGCGAAGCCGACACGGTCGCCGGCATGGCAGGCAACGACACGCTCAACGCGGGCTCCGGCGACGACAAGGTCTGGGGCGGCTCGGGCAACGACAATCTGAAGGGCGGCTCCGGCGCCGATCTTCTGGTCGGCGGCTTCGGCGCCGACCGGATGGACGGCGGCACCGGCAACGACACGTTGCTCAGCCGCTCGGACTCTGGCGAAATGGTCGCGGCCCAGGACGGCACGACGCAGATCTTCGCGGATGAAACCGCGGCGTTCACCGCGGTCAACGATACGCTCACCGGCGGTCGTGGCGCCGACACCTTCCGCTTCGAACTCCAGGTCAACGCCAAGGACGAAATCGTCGCCAAGCATGTCAATGACGACGGCACGATCGACTGGGTCGGCGTCACCGGCGAGAACAACGCCACCCACGACCACTGGGTGGACGGCTTCGGCAACGACGTGATCCGCGACTTCAACCGCAGCCAGGGCGACAAGATCGAAATCTCGGCACACACCGGCGAGGTCCAGTCGATCGAACACAAGGACAGCAATGGTGACGGCAGGAACGACTACAGCGTGATCACCGTCATCAGCCAGCAGGGCAATGCCGGTGCGCATGACGAGGACCTGCTCGGGACCATCACGGTCTACGGCAACCTGGTCAAGGCGAGCGACATCACCACGGACCAGACCGTGTATGGTGCCTACGAGAAGGTCGACTCGCTCGCCGAGGGCGTCCACTTCCAGTTGGAAGACGACGGCGTGCTGGCCGGTGGCGGCAGCGACGGCGGCCACCACAACGAAATGACGGCCATGGCGAACATGGCCACCTACGCGTAAGCGAACCAGCCTTCAACTCTCTTGCTGACAATCACCTTGCAAGGGCCGGCCTCCGGCCCTTGCTTTCTTTTGCCGCGGCAAAATCGGCAGCGCTCTAATTTGACTTCTGCTTGAC
>DAIMKE010001068.1:0-2973 GCA_036721875.1 Bradyrhizobium sp.
GATCAAGGTCGGCGATCCGCTTGATCGGTCGACCCAGATGGGCGCGCAGTGCTCCAAGGGCCAGCTCGAGAAAATCCTGAACTATATAGATATCGGCAAGCAGGAAGGCGCTAAGTGCTTGACCGGCGGCGAGCGCGCCGAAGTGAGCGGCAGACTGAAGGACGGCTTCTTCGTCAAGCCGACGGTGTTTGTCGGCAACAACAACATGCGAATCTTCCAGGAGGAGATCTTTGGTCCGGTGCTGTCGGTGACCAAGTTCAAGGATCTCGATGAGGCGATCGAGATCGGCAATGACACGGTCTATGGCCTTGGCGCCGGCGTGTGGTCGCGCAATGTCAACAACCTCTACCGCATCGGCCGCGGCATCCAAGCCGGCCGGGTGTGGACCAACTGCTACCACGTCTACCCGGCCCACGCCGCTTTCGGTGGCTACAAGGGGTCCGGCTTCGGCCGCGAAACCCACAAGATGATGATGGATCACTACCAGCAGACCAAGAACCTGCTGGTCAGCTACAGCACCCAGGCCATGGGTCTGTTCTGAGCCCGGGCGGGCCAGCGCCCGGCGAAAATTGCTCCGCGGCGGCGGTCATCGCCTTGTGAAGGAGGCCCCGTTTGCTTGCCGGGGATCATCTTCACCGAAAACGCGTTGACCCTTGTTCGAAGGCTGTGCAGGGGGAGGGTGGGCTTCGGATCTTCCGCCTACCACCGTCCGGTGGCAGCTGCGGGGGAAGCGCACCTATGTGGTCTTGCCGGAACGGGTCGGCCGGTGCGAATGTGCCAATCGATGTCATCGACGGTTGCCCGTCCATGTCGGCCCTCCGCAGTTCAATGAGGTAGGCCGATTGCCAATGATGATCAATATCACCCAAAGTGGCGGCGACGGCTTCTCGCGGGAGCCGCCGATGGCGTCCTCTTCGTCGTGCAGCTCGCACATGCGCCTGCGGTCTACCAGGAGGCGATGCGATCGGACCCGTCGCGGCGGGCCATTGAGTGTGCGTGGAAGGAGGGCTGAGTTCATCCGCCGCGCTGAGGTTTCTTACCGTGCCTCCGATGGTGGAACAGGATCGTTAATCCTTTCCAATAGTCGTGATCCCACTCAAGCATTGGTACCACGATGCCCTATCGATCGCCCCGCCCGACGACTTCCATCAGCTCCGCGATCTTGCGGCGCTGATCGGCTTTGTTGCCACTCCTGACCGCGTGCTCCACGCAATGGGCCACGTGATCCTTGAGGATTTCCTCCTGGACGCGACGCAGCGCCGAGCGGACCGCGGAGATATGCGTGACGATGTCGATGCAATAACGGTCCTCATCGACCATTTTCGCGAGGCCGCGAACCTGACCTTCAATGCGGTTCAGGCGTTTCTGGCACGAAGCCTTGATATCGTTTCTCATGGTCTGCATATACCGCTAGGGTACACCCCGCAAGGCGGAGTCAAAGATGGTTGGCCAGGACGTCCGAAATTCCGAACAAGTTCGCGCAAGCTGCTGCGGACACGCCCATCCGGCTGAGCTGCAATCCGAACAGAAGCAGTCCACCTCCGGGCACGAGCATGGGCCCCATCGCGACCAGGCACGAGCCGGCGCGGTGGATCCTGTCTGCGGAATGTCGGTCGATCCGAACACGGCGCGCGACAAGATCGAGCACGGCGGCGGCACCTTCTATTTCTGCTCCGAGCGCTGCCGAACGAAGTTTGCCGAGCATCCCGAGCAGTACGTTGCCGGAAAGCCGCAACAGCGGCCGCGCGCGGATGTGTCCGAAGGGACGATCTACACCTGCCCGATGCACCCACAGATCCGGCAGGTCGGACCAGGCACCTGCCCGATTTGCGGCATGGCGCTGGAGCCGGAAGTCGTAACCGCGGAGACTGGTCCCAATCCCGAACTGATCGACATGACTCGCCGCTTCTGGGTGGGTCTCGCCCTCTCCGTGCCTGTCGTGATCCTCGAGATGGGCGGGCATCTTGTCGGCGCTCATGCGTGGATCGATCAATCGCTGTCGAACTGGATTCAGCTCGTGCTCGCAACTCCGGTCGTTTTATGGGCTGGGTGGCCATTCTTCGTGCGCGGCTGGCAATCCATCCTCACGCGAAATCTGAACATGTTCACCCTCATCGCGATGGGAACTGGCGTGGCGTGGGTCTACAGCGTAATCGCGAGCGTTATGCCGGGCGCATTCCCTTCGACGTTCAGAGCGCATGACGGCTCGGTCGCGGTTTACTTCGAAGCGGCCGCAGTGATCACCGTCCTCGTTCTTCTGGGTCAGGTGCTCGAACTGCGCGCGCGGGAGGCGACGTCGGGCGCGATCAAGGCCCTGCTCGACCTCGCGCCGAAAACCGCCCGACGGGTCCGGGCAGACGGGACCGACGAGGAGGTCCCGATCGATGTGCTGCAGGTCGGAGAGCGGCTACGCGTGCGGCCGGGCGAGAAGGTGCCCGTCGACGGCGAGATCATCGAGGGAAGGTCCTCACTCGATGAGTCGATGGTCACGGGTGAATCCATGCCAGTCAGCAAGGAGCTCGGCGCCAAGGTGATCGCGGGGACGCTCAATCGATCTGGCAGCTTCGTCATGCAGGCCGAAAAGGTCGGCCGGGACACGATGCTGTCCCAGATCGTCCAGATGGTCGCCCAAGCGCAGCGCTCCCGCGCCCCTATCCAACGTCTAGCTGACCAGGTGGCGGGCTGGTTCGTTCCGGCCGTCATCGTGGTCGCGATCGCAGCCTTCGCCGCCTGGGCCGTGTATGGCCCCGAGCCACGTTTCGCGTTCGGACTGGTTGCTGCAGTCAGCGTGCTCATCATTGCCTGCCCATGCGCGCTCGGCCTGGCGACCCCGATGTCGATCATGGTCGGCGTGGGACGAGGCGCGCAGGCCGGAGTGCTGATCAAGAATGCCGAAGCGCTTGAGCGCATGGAGCGGATCAACACGCTGGTCGTGGACAAAACCGGCACGCTTACGGAGGGCAAGCCGAGGGT
>DAIMKE010001069.1:0-2970 GCA_036721875.1 Bradyrhizobium sp.
CTCGTGGGGGCTGCACCACGATCAGCCGTTCTTCGCGCTGCAGGCCCGTGGCGTCGACGGCACGGCCAGGCCGCATGAATCGATCGAGGAGATGGCCCGGGCTTATGTCGAGGAGATCCGCGCGTTGCGGCCACACGGCCCGTATTTGCTGGCGGGCTATTCGGGCGGAGGGGTCGTCGCTTTCGAGATGGCGCAGCAGCTGAAAGCGCTCGGCGAAGACGTCCCGTTGCTCGTGTTTTTCGACACGTACCATCCTCAGATGCCGATCCGCGCCGTCACCTTGAGCCGCAAGCTCATGCTCCTGCGCAAGGAAGGTTCAACCTATCTGAAGGGAAGGGCGCTTGACAGGGTGGCCCGCGCCCGTGCGGTGCGCGAGCGGATCCAGATCAAGCTCTGCGTTCTCGGGGGCAGGCCGGTGCCGCACGCGCTGCGCGACCGCCATCTCTCCGAGAGTTTCGGCCGGGCGTCCAGGCGCTACCGCCCTCAGCCGTGGCAAGGCAAAGCGATTCTCTTCCGGGCCGAGAGCGTGCCTTTCGTATTCAGCGGCGGCGGACCCTATTACGGGTGGGACAGCGTCGTGCTGGGGGGATTGAAGACGGTGATGATCCCCGGCAACCACGACACGCTGTTGCTCGGAGCCAATGCAAAGGTACTGATGGGCCCGCTGAACACCGCGCTCGATCAGGCCAATTTGCGGATGACCTCCAGCCCGAGCCTTGCCGGGGAGGCTGTCTGACGCGCAGAGCAGGCGCGCTGAAGCACTACCTGGGTGAGGCGAACGGATTCTCGGGATCAGTTGCGTCGGCATACTCCTGCCTGCAACGATAGCTGTCGAACAGCCGCCTGACTGTTGCAACACCCGGAATGCCCTTGCCCTGAAAGGCGGCGGAGGCGGGACAGATTTCGTTCTGCATCAATGCCCGGCACGCCGCCATGTCCCGCCGTGCGGCGGCATTGGCGCGCTGGCCATACGAGACGGCATATTGCCAAGCGAGCGTTTGCATGTAGCGGCCGGTTTCCGGCGCAATGGCCGCGGGGATTGCGGCGCCCTCGGGGCTGCGGCCGAACAGAACGGCATAATGCACCAGCGCAAGGAAGTAGCGGCCGACCTCGCTCATGTGCACGTTGTCGGAGAAAAGGAGGCGCACGCGTTCCCCAGGGGCCTTGGCCGCGACGCCCGGCACCTTGCCGTCCCACAGCGCGGCGGCCAGTTCCGCAAGCGCGGCGCCCCCCGGCAGCACGCGGACACGCGGAACGTCGCCGCGCGCCGGAAGGTCGAGATTCGCGCGGCTTGCGACGCATTCCCACATCGGCAACACCGCGCGTTCGTAGTCGATCCAGGGCCACGGCGCGTTGGGGTCCAGGTGGAGCCAGGTGTGATAGAGCAGCACCTCGGCGTCGGGGTTGCCGGCCAGGAGGTGCCTGGCCATGTCGGTCAGATAGAATGCGGTGCGTTCCTTGCGCGCGATGGCGGGCAGGTCGTGGCGCTCGGTGACGACGAGCGCATCATACTTGTCGCCGGGCGCCAGTCGCCTGGGCTGGCGCAGTTCTTCGGCGACATTCAGGCCAGCGCCTGCGCGGTTGGCGCCGGCGCGATACCCCGGCCATTCGGAAGCAGAAGATACTTCTCCCTTGGTCCGCTGGCGCAGCAGCGAATAGCCCATCGACTGGGTTTCAAAATCGAGGCGATGTCCAAGCGAGCGCGCGATCTGCTCGACGGCCTCGGGAACGCCGTCGCTGAGGCTGTGGCCCGAGTAGAAGGCGCGGACGCGATCCTTCGGCGCCCAGGCCGAGGCGGCCGTCGCCGCACGCAATTCTTCACTCATGGCCACGCCCCCATCGCCATTCGGGATCATCAATGCCGCAGCCAGGATCGCAGCGAACCGGCCGATATGACGTTGCCTCACGGCACCTGCTCCGAAGTCAGAACGACTGCGCTTGCGACATGCTCGGCGGAGATAGCGAATCTTCCGCAGAGCCGGTCATGAATGCCGAACGGCGGCACGACCTGGCGATAGGTGGCGGCAAACGTTCCAGTTTCCGCGTCGACGTCGATGGCGAGGTCGGCAAAATCCAGCATCGCGCAACTGATCGCATACTGGCACTTGAAAGCCGCCTCCTTCATGCAGAAGGCGAGGCGCGCCGCAAGGCCCGGCGTCATGCCGTGAATGAGAGCAAGCTTCGCCTGCTCCTCAGGCGCGCAGATGGACGCCCACAGGTCGGGCGGCAGCGCAGCCGCCGGCTCGAGGTCGATCCCGATCGCGGCAAAGCCTTGATCGCGGCGCGCCACGGCCGCGGCAACCCAGTCGTCGGTATGCGTGATGTTGCCGACAAGACCGTCCGGCCAGATCGGCACGCGGTCTTGTCTGCTCGGCATTGAGGCCGTTGCGTGGCCCAGCGCAACCATGGCCCGCCGCGCGCAATCCCGCCCGGTTGCGAATTCGAGGCGACGCCGCGGAACGGCGTTGGCGATGCTGAGCGCTTCGTCCGCCGGCAAGACCGGAGGCGCGCCCCGCAATGGCGCTTCGGCGACCGCGATCCTTGGATCCATCAGGGTGGCGAAAAATCCCACGGCGTTCAATCCGTACGGGATGCAAAACGAAGGGCGTACGCGTTGCGTCGCATCGCCGCGTTCCGGCCGCACGACCGCGTGCCGCGCTGGACCAGGATCGAACCGTCGTAGACCGGAAGACAACCGAGCGTCGCTGCGACGGGTGAAGCCCTCATTCTTGACTTCCTGAAGGATGCTTCGGCTGCAAGCTGATGGATGACAACACGCAATTGTCTATCAGCCGGGCAGGGGTGTTTCAAGCGCGCGCTCTGCGCCCGGCTGCAGCAGCCGTGATGATCGCCAGATGCGCGCTGCGCGTCAGCGAGCCAGCAGTTCGCGCTTCTCTTCGTCCGACAACGGCTTTGCGGCGTAATACTGCAGATTGGTCGCCACGTGCTCGGGCGTGCGCATCCCAAGGA
>DAIMKE010001070.1:0-2969 GCA_036721875.1 Bradyrhizobium sp.
CATCCCCAAGGCGCTCGCGCGTTGCGAGGAGCTCGTGGCGACGGGCGAGCCGGCGTCGCGGCCGGCCCTCAATGCGATCCGGGCATGGCTGGTCGAGCGGCGCGATGCGCTCGGGCCAGATGAGGCCGGCCTGGTGGAGAGCGGTTAGGCTGCGACTCCGGCCTAGCCACTCACGGAGGACGACGACCGCGCGCGTCGGCCGTAACGCCGGCGCCGGTCTACAGCCGATCTCGGGCACATCCCTGTCGTAAGGCGACTGACGATTTTGGCCCATTTCCGACGTTGGGGATGTCCGCTTTAGGGTGGATCACTTTAGCGATTGGCACGCAGCCTGGGTTGGCTCCCGACAGATTCTCGGGGGGGGGGGCGCTCTCTTGCAGCCAGAAAAATGGCGGCACGCTCGAACAGGCCCGCACGATGGCGAACCAAGCTCCGATCCGCACGACGCCGCTCCGTGATCGACGGCCGGATGACGTCGCGCTCGACGATGTCAATCTCTTCCGTATCTGAACGGAATGCTGGCCACCTTAGCCGATACTTGTATATGACTGGAAATATTTCCGGATAGCATCAATGTGCCGGAACGGGGGGCGCTATTATGGTCGTGACGGCTGAACTACTTTCAGCGGGATCCCTCTGGCATCGCTGGGAGCCACATATCCATGCTCCGGGCACTGTCCTAAACGACCAATTCGCCGGCGGCGATGCGTGGGAGAAGTATCTTTCAGCGTTAGAGGCCGCAACGCCGAAGATCCATGCGCTTGGTATTACGGATTACTATAGCACCACTCTTTATGAGCGGGTGGTCAAGGCGTGGCAGAACGAGGGCCGGCTTCCCGATTGCCAGCTTATATTCCCGAATATCGAGATGCGGTTGGGCATCGGGACCGTGAAGGGTAGCTACGTCAACGTCCACCTGCTCGTACGTCCTGACGATACGGAGCATCTGGAACAACTCCGCCGTTTCCTCACGAGGCTGACGTTTCGCGCGCATGACGATACTTACGCTTGCACACCCGCCGACCTCACCAGGCTTGGTAGGCGCGAGAACCCAGCACTCACGGACGACGCCTCTGCGCTCTCTTATGGATCGGAGCAGTTCAAGGTCTCTCTTGAACAGCTGGAGACCACATACCGGGATTTCGGCTGGGCCCACGATAACATTGTGGTCGCCGTGTCAGGAAATGATGACGGTGTTGGAGGCGTGCGCGATGGCGCCGATGTTGTGATGCGCCAGAATATCGGCAAGTTCGCGCATGTGATCTTTGCCAGTAGCCCGTCCCAACGGGACTTTTGGCTCGGACGAAAGGCCGATCATCCTCCACAGGTCATCAAGGACCGGTATGGCGCACTGAAGCCCTGCCTCCACGGATGCGACGCGCATGCGCTCGCGACGGTCGCGCAGCCTGATCTAAGCCGCTTCTCATGGATCAAGGGCGGTGTATCGTTCGATGCACTTGGTCAGGCATGCATAGAGCCGGCGCGGGCGTATGTCGGTGAAGAGCCGCCCATGGGCGCTACCCCCTCGCAGGCCATCGCTTCCATCCGCATCCACGACGCGCCCTGGGCAACGACGCCGGCGATCGCACTCAATCCGGGTCTCGTCGCCATCATCGGGGCACGAGGCTCTGGCAAGACCGCGCTGGCGGACATGATCGCAGCAGGGTGCGATGCGCTCCCTGAACGCGAGAACGCCCAATCGTTCCTCGCGCGAGCAGGTGAGCTGCTGTCTGACGAGTCCGTCGAGATCGCATGGGGAGATGGGAAAGAGCTGACCACCCGCCAACTCGTCGAGGATCCGTTACCGTTCCGGTCGCGCTACAAGCGTGCTCGCTACCTGACCCAGCAATTCGTCGATGAACTCTGCTCGTCCGCAGGTATGACGGACGCGCTTATGGGCGAGATCGAGCGTGTCATTTTCGAAGCGCACTCCGCCGATGACCGCGAAGGCGCTTCAGATTTCAGCGAACTCCGGTCGCGGCGCGCGTCCCATTTCCGCGATGCGCGCGAGCGAGAACAGAATGCTTTGGCGACCGTTTCTGAACGCATCGGTGCAGAGCGCGAGAAAATGCATCTGGTTGCGGGACTGAAGGCGCAGATCGACGAAAAGGAGAAGCTTGTCGCCCGCTACACAGCGGACCGTCAGAGGCTCGTAGGCAAGGGCACGGAGAAGCGAGCTGCCAGGCTGAACGCTGTAACGACGGCAGCGGACAAGGTGCGAGGCTATGTGCGCTATTATGCGAACCAGCGCTCATCAATTCTCTCGGTGAAGCAGGATGTGTCCGACCTGCGCAATAACCGGGCTCCCGAGGATCTGCGCAGGCTGAAGGACCGGTTCGGCACCAAGCTCATCGGGGATTCCCAATGGGAGCCGTTCGGGCTGACGCATAAGGGTAACGTCGATGCTGTCGTGAGCGAGAAGCAGCTCGATGTGGAACAGAAGCTGGCATCCTGGAAGGGCAAAGCGCCGACAAACCCGGTAACGATCGAAGGCGCTTTCGTTGCGGACGACGATGATCTCGAGAAGATGCCGCTGGCTATGCTCGAGGCCGAGGCCGAGCGTTTGCAGAAGCTAGTGACGGTCGATCGCCAGTCGGCGGAGCAATATGCCACTATCTCGAAACGCATTGTGGACGAGAATACCAATATCGAGAAGCTGCGAGAGAAGCTGACCGATTGCGAGGCTGCCTCCGGCCGCGCGCAGTCGCTCATCGGCGAACGCGAGGCAGGATACCGACGCGTCTTTGATGCTCTGCTCAGCGAAGAGAATGTCCTCCGCGAACTCTACGCCCCGCTTTCTGAGCGATTGAGCCGATCGCAAGGCTCGCTTCGCAAAATGTCATTCTCGGTCCACCGGGTCGTCGATGTCGAGCGTTGGGCGCGCGAGGGGGAGGCGCTGTTCGACCTGCGGCGACTAGGCCGTAAACCCATAAGACCGTCCGGCCGATTCCAGCGGCGTCGATTTCGTG
>DAIMKE010001071.1:0-2963 GCA_036721875.1 Bradyrhizobium sp.
AGCCCATGCAGTACATACACTTCCAGGCGCACTCCCAGCGGAAGTGGTTTCCCGTCTGGTTCTACGTTGATCAGACGAAATTGACGGCCACGGGAGTCGCCGAAGACCTTCGCAAGCAGGTCGCAACGTATCCGTCGTCCCGAGATGCATTGGTAGATAGGCTCGCCGGGAAAGACGCAGCATTCCGTCAATCCACCGGAAGGGCGGAAGCCATGCGCGCAAAGCTCGTGCGAGGTGAGATAACTGCTCCGACCGACGTTGAGCAGGACGTCGTCTTTGCGGCAGCCGTGCAGGCGCTACCCGCAACGGTCAAACCGAAAGACCTCGAGACAATCCGAACAGCCCTCCTCAGCAGCCTCGATCGAGCCCAAGGAAGTGATCCTCGGAGCAGCAATCGACGGGGATCGATCTATCGAGCCGCTTGCCGCCTCGACGAATTGTTGTATTCGAAGACAAAGTAGGTCCACGGGTCTCAGAAGGACCAGAAGCGAAATGATCACCACCATCGGACGACACAGCGTTGATACCCTAGTGGATGGTCTCCACGGCGATCACGGCAATGAGCACGACAGTCACAAGCGCCCCTGAGACATAGAGAACCGTTCTGATGCTGCCGCCTTTTGCCGCTTTGCCGCCACGCAGGTAGACCGCAATGTGGACGAGACGAATTGCCACATAGACCCACACAAGCGTTGCAAGTGCGACGGGGCTAATCCCCACCATCATAGCCAATACAGCCGGAACCACAAAAGGCGTCAGCGCCTCCACCGTGTTCATGTGGACGCGATCTATCCGGTACAGCAAGTTGTCGTCATCCAACGGCAGAACGGGTCCGGAGAGTGCCCCGGCCCTGCCTTTGGACGATCCTGAATAGAGCGCAAGCCCAATTGATAGGAGGCAAAGGAAGAGCACTCCGACAATGCTAAACGAGTAGGCTGCCATACAGAACTCCGCATTTGCGATCGTGTCGCATGGGACACCTGAGTATCATCCCTCGCGGGCGATACGCTCGGCGTACCGTTTCAGATAGAGCGGCCAACCCTGATCACCCTCAACGCCGTCGCGCACACCCTCCCAGCCTTGGCCATGACGTTCGAGGCGACGGTGCTCAAGCTCCAACCGGGTCCGGCTTGGCGTCTCGGCGATGAACCGCACCTCCCACTCACTCGCCTTGTCGGGATCGGTTTCGATTTGCCAGCGCGGGCTGATGTCCCAGCTTAGGAGGACGCGATTCGGCGGCTCGAAAGCCAACACACGCGCCCAGCGGCATTCGCTGCCATCTACGCCGCGATCATAAACGTGACCGCCGACCCGCGGTTCGAACACAGTCTCTGCGATGGGGACGGAGAGCAGATTGTGCTCGCGAGGCTTGAAACTGCCGAAGTCTTCCGTGAAGACCTTGAACGCGCGCTCGATAGGCGCCTCGACCACGATGGATTGTTTGACGGGCGCGGCCGATACACGTTTATTCATTGCTGGTCCTCCACTGATTTTTCGACGGCCACTTTGTAGGCTGCTAGTGTGCTGCTCCAGTACCGGTCAAGCCAGGCACGCATCTGGCCGAGCCCCGCTGGATCGATGTGATAAATGTTGCTGGCCCCCTTTGGCTCGGCACGAACCAATCGAGATTCGCGCAGCACCTTCAGATGCTGGGAGACGGCTGACTGGGAGACCGTCAGTTCGCGAGTGAGCTCAACGACAGTCCGAGGCCGCGCGCCCACCAGCTCGAAAATTCGTCTGCGAGTGGGATCGCCGAGAGCGGCCAATTGCACGCTGTCTTCAGGCATGGCCGGCCGATGTTCGATCATTAGTCATAACTAATGATTAGCGTAGACTGATGATTTCGTCAAATGGGGATATAGCCAAACTTTCGCATACCGATCACAGGCAGGTCATGACCCGGAACTTCGCCAGCCCCGCGCCGCGGCGGAGACGACGGCGAGCGTGGCCTTGGCGCCGTCCCCCTCGCCCTTCTCGAAGTCACCTTCGGTCTGCGCCATCGAGTTCGTGACGTGAGCGAAGCAAACGATTGAGTTGCCGCTCGTCGTGCCGAAGGCGTAGAGCGCTGCGGCCTCCATCTCCACGGCAAGAGTCCCCAGATCGCGCGCTCGCGAGATTGCCGCTTCCGTCTCGCGATAGGGAGCATCCGTCGTCCAGGTCGAGCCGCGATGCAGTTTCTCCGGCAACTCACGGCCCGCCCGCTCGACGCGGTCCAGAAGCGACATGTCGGGTGCTGCGGCGAAAGCCGAGCCAGGCAGGTAGTGATAACTCGTCCCCTCGTCGCGCAGCGCGCGGTCGATGAGGACGAAATAGGGAGTTGGTCCTATCGCATTGATCTGGCCCGCCGAGGTGACGCTGACCAGCAGCTGGCAGCCCGACGCGAAGAGCTGCTCGGCGACCAGAACGGCGAAGGGGGCGCCGACCGCGCAGCCGACAATTCCGACCTCGCCGATGCCGTCGAGATCGAAGGCCAGAAGCTCGGTGTGGTAGCAGGCCCAACCTTCATGGATCCGGCCGGCACCGGTCCGCTTGAGGTGGCGGATGACGTCACCGTCCGGATCGAGCACGCAGATTTCGGGCACAGCGACAAGCGGCAACTGCCTCTGCCGGCGCGCCTCCCTCAACAGGGCTTCAGGCCGGAACACCGAGGGCGCATTGTGATCCTTGATGCCGACGATCGGCCACGCGGGTTCCGCGCGATGAGGCTTATCATCCATGATGCACCTGACGAGTTGTCTCAAGCCGCGGATTCGATCGGCAGGCCTGCGGCCTTCCACTCCGGGTAACCGTCCTCAAGACGGCGAATGCGATAACCGCGCGCCCTCAGCGCCGCCACGGCCTCGAACGAAAGCACGCAATAGGGCCCGCGACAGTAGGCGATCACTTCACGGCCTTTCGGCAACTCGCCCAAACGTGTTTCCAGTTCGGCCAGTGGAATGTTGAGCGCCCCCGGGAGATGGCCC
>DAIMKE010001072.1:0-2957 GCA_036721875.1 Bradyrhizobium sp.
TCGCGCCGCATGCTACATGAATGGGACAAGATCGAGCCGTACAAGGCGAGGGGCTTTATCGCGGAGTGGCCAGATGGCAAGCCGCGGGACCGCTAGCACCTCTGCAGAGGTTTTGACGGGTTGTCCGATCGAACTGCCTTGCATCTGTCAGCCGAAATGAGGCGCGGGAGCGCACAACCGGGTTTGGCCCGAATTCGCCGACTTGCGCGGTGCAGCAAGTCGGCAGCTATCTGAGGTACAGCGGCCGTGGCGCTAACGCATTCGGGAAGGCAGCCTCTGGGCCCGAAGCGGAAGTTGGGAACGTCCGCAATTTAGGGGGCAACCCGTTCGAGCTGCCATCTTGGATCGCCTGCGCAGCGCGCGTCGAGACCCTTGCTCAGTTCTGCGAGGCTCACCGCGCCCAGCCGCTCGACCAGCAATGCTTCGGCATCGCGAAGGACATCGTCCACCGCTGCGTTGACGAGTTGCTCGACCGCGCAGTCTGGGTTGGAGTGCTCGTTCCCGATCGCAAATAGTCGGGGACCACCAACCGCACGATAGACATCGAGAAGTGACACGCGCTCTAGATCGCACGCGATGACCCAGCCGCCGCCATGCCCTTTGTCCGACCGGACATAGCCCGCATCGCGCAGCCCCGCCAATGTGCGGCGAACGACGACCGGATTGGTCCCCAGCATCATGCCGATCGCCTCCGACGTCATGGGGCCGTCATGTCGCGCCATGTGGAGCAGCACATGCAGCATTCGGGAAAGGCGGCTGTCTTTTCGCATCTGCTGATCTTTCGCATGCTTCCCACCATTGGCAAGGGCATGCAGTCATGATACATATAAAGTTACATGACTCATGAGGTATCGGAAATGCGACAGTTTGAGAATCAAGAGCACTGGGACAGCGTGGCGAACCATTATCAGCAGACCGCGCACCCTTTCACCGCGCTCTTTGCAGAGGCGGCGCTGGCGCGTGTAACCCTGACGCCTCAGAGCCATGTTCTCGACGTGGCGGCCGGCACCGGCGCGCTCGCGCTGGCAGCCGCGCGCACCGGCGCACGAGTACTGGCGACCGACTTCTCGCCCGGCATGGTGGGATGCGTCGCCGCTGCTGGTCTGCCCAATGTGGAGGCGCGGGTAATGGACGGACAGGCGCTCGACCTGCCCGACGCGCATTTCGATGCCGTCTTTTCGATCTTCGGTGTCATCATGTTCCCCGATTGGCGCAAGGGTTTGACAGAGATGCGACGGGTTACGCGACCCGGCGGGCATGGCGTGGTCGCGACCTGGCAGGATCGGGGCGCGGCGACCTTCCTGCTGTTGAGCGAAGTCCGGCAGAAACTGTTCCCTGATCGGTCGGGCATGGCAATGCTTGAAGCCGTTCAGGCAATGAGTGATCCGGAAGATTTCGCCCGCGCCCTCGTCACTGCTGGCTATCGCGATCCCCGGATCGACCTGGTGACTCATGATTATCTACTCGACGTGGCGGCGCTCGACGCGCCTGACACGCTTTTCGGCATGTCGCCCGACTGGACCAGCTTGAACGACATCGAAAAGGCCGCGGTGATTGCCGAGGTGCGGGGCAGGGCCGATGGTCGCCCGGTCCTACCAATAACCTCGACCGCACTCATTGGAGTGGCGGAACGATGAATACCAACCGCATTTGTGCGGGCAATTCCGGACGCTGACATAACGGCAGATTCCGGAAACCCTGAATGTGCCAGGAAACGGCCGAAATGGGCGCGAAGCCGAACGTCCGCACTCAGGCTCAGAGACCAATGTCGGCTAGTGGCCCACTGCTGCCGACTTGCGGCGCCGCATCAAGTCGGCAGCCATCTGGGGTACACCGGCCATCAAATCAATGTAGCGTTACGGCAGCCCGTGGCCCATGCGGTCCATCCAAGGCAGACTGTCCCTCACTGAACCCAGACGTTAGGGGACCCAGCAATGCTGCCCTGCCAACCCGTCAAGACCTCTGTGCAGAGGTGCTAGCCCTACTCGGTTGTATCGACGTCCTCTTTCGCCGTCAGCATTCCCGAGAGCGTTCGCAGCGCCAGATCGAGTTGCTCGGTGCTGGGAGCGCCGAGCGCGAGGCGGACGGCGTTGGGGGCGTGTCCGGGAGCCACGGCAAAGGTGGTCGAGGGGGTCAGCGCGATGTCGCGGCGCGCGGCGGCGGTAACGAAGGTCTGCGAGCGCCAGTGCGGCGGCAGGGTCAGCCAGAGATGGTAGGATTTGGGGTTCGCCTGGATTTCGAAGCCGGCAAAGTGCTTCGCCGCCATCTGCTGGCGGCGCGCAGCGTCGATCCGTTTCAGGCGCGACAGTTCGGCGACGGTGCCGTCCGCCATCAGGCGCTGGCCGGCGGCAAACGCGAATCCTGCTGCCGTCCATCCGCCCGACCGTACCGCGGCCATGATGCGCTCGCGCAGGCGCGGCGGCGAAACGATGAAGCCGAGCGCGAGGCCGGGCGCCACCTTCTTCGACAGGCTGTCGAGCACGATGCAATGGTCGGGCGCGAGCGCGGCCATCGGCGTCCCCTCGTCGAGAAAGCCGTAGACGGTGTCTTCGATCACGATGAGACCAAGCTTTTCGACGACGCGCAGCAGATCGGCGCGGCGCGCGGCCGGCATCGTCATGCCGAGTGGATTCTGAATCGTCGGCTGAATGTACAGCGCCGTCAGATGCGCTTCGCGGTGGGCTTTCTGAACGGCGTCCGGACGAACGCCCTGTTCGTCCATCGCGAGCGGCACCAGCGTGACGCCCAGTCTTGCGGCGATGTCCTTGATGAAGGGATAGGTCAGTGCTTCGACGCCGCAACGGCCGCCCGCCGGCACCACCGCCGCAAGCGCTGCGGCGATGCATTGCCTGCCGTTGGCGGTGAAGACGAATTGATCCGGAGTAGGTGACCAGTCCTCGCGGGCGAGAAACTCCGCCGAAACCGCGCGCGCCGCCTGCGTGCCGATGGTGGAAGAG
>DAIMKE010001073.1:0-2952 GCA_036721875.1 Bradyrhizobium sp.
TCGGGTCGTAAGCGACGAGCGCCTTCATCACGGTCGCGGTCACTTCGATGGTGTCGTCGAATGCGGCGCTGGCCAATCTCGGCAGCAACTTCCTGGAGCGGCTCGGCAACCAGGCGAGCAATGGCTTCAATCGGCTGCAGCGGACCAACCCGGGCGGCGGCGGCGCCTCCAAGAGCGCGGAGCCGCCCCGCTACCGGACCTGGTTCGAAGGCTACGGGAATTCCACGAAGAACGGCGCGGTCGGCGATTTCGTCGGCGACAGCCGCAAGACCTGGGGTGGCGTCGCCGGGATCGGTGCGCGCGTCGCGCCCGGCATCAATCTCGGCTTCTCCGTCGACCAGAGCCGCTCGGCGATCGACGTCCCGCTGGCGCTGCAATCGGCCACGGTCGATCTCACCCAGCTCGGTTTCACGGCGTCCGTCGACAGCGGGCCGTGGACATGGGCAATCGCGGCCGTGCACGGTTTTGGCAACATCGACTCGCGCCGCGATACGGGATTGGGGATTGCGACCGCCGGCTACAACGCGCGGCTCGACGGCGTGCTGAGCGAGATCAGCTATTACTGGACCAGAGACCAGGGCCGCGTCGTGCCCAAGGCCGCGTTCGAATATGTCCGCGCCCGGACCGGTTCGCTGCAGGAGATCGGCGGCCTCGACCCGGTCGCGGCAACCAGCGCGACCGTGCAGCGCGCACGCCTGCTGATCGGCGCGGAGGTCGGGCATTACTGGATCTTCGACCGGAAGATTCTCGATCTCTCCGCCTACGGCAAGTTCGTCGACAACCTCGTGCAGAACTTCTCCGATATCACCGTCAGCCTCGGCCCCCAGAGCGTTACGTTCCAGGGCATCGGCGAAGGCCAGTACGGCATGGATGCCGGCGCGTCGGCGTCGCTGAGCCTGACCAACACCGCGCGCCTCTACGCCAATTACGACGCCAAGTTCCGCAACGCGATGCAGTCGCACCAGGGCACGGTGGGCGTGGAACTGAGGTGGTAGCTGGTTTGCTAACTCTCGTGTCCCGGACGCGGTGCAGCGTGCAACGCTGCTCCGCAGAGGACCCAGCGCGTGGACCCCGGCTTAGCAGCGCACCACGCCGCTCATGCGGCGCGCTGCGCAGCATCCGGGGAACGCAATCGGCAGAGTTGGGCTAAGCCCGATCGACCCTGACGACGCGGCCTTTTTCGATCGCCAGCGCCAGCCGGCCGTGCTTCAGCGCAAGCGCTGCTTCGCCGAACAATTCGCGGCGCCAGCCGTGCAGGGCGGCGACGTCGGCGTTGTCGTCGGCGGCGATCTGGTCGAGGTCGTCGACGGTGGCGATCACCTTGCTGGCGACCGCATGGCGCTCCGACGTCATCCGCAGCAACACCTTCAAGAGCTCGACGGTCGCAGCACCGTTGGAATTGCCGCGCGGCTTTTCGAGCTTCGGCAGCGTGTTGGGATCGCGCGCGAGACCGCGCTGCACGGCGGCGACGATGTCGCTGCCCCATTTCGAGCGGTCAAAGCCCTTCGGCAGCGAGCGCAGATTGGCAAGACGTTCCAGCGAGGTCGGCGCGTGGGTGGCGATGTCGCCGACCGCGTCGTCCTTCAGCACCCGCGAGCGCGGCACGTCGCGGCTCTGCGCTTCCTGCTCGCGCCATGCCGCCACTTCCATCAGCACCGCGAGTTCCTTCGGTTTGCGAACCCGCGTCTTGAGCCGCTCCCAGGCGCGCTCGGGATGGAAATCATAGGTCTTTGGCGAGGTCAGGACTTCCATCTCCTCGCTGACCCAGTCGTTGCGGCCGCGCTTCTTCAGGTCGGCGTCGAGCGCTGCGAAGACGTCGCGCAGATGGGTGACGTCGGAGACCGCGTAATGCATCTGCTCCGGGCTCAGCGGCCGGCGCGACCAGTCGGTAAAGCGATGGGTCTTGTCCGGCCGGTGACCGGTGACACGCTCGACCAGTTGGTCGTAGGCGATGCTGTCGCCATAACCCAGCACCATCGCGGCCACTTGCGTATCGAAGATCGGGTGCGGAATGGTGTTCGACAGGTGCCAGACGATTTCGATGTCCTGGCGGGCGGCGTGGAATACCTTCAGCACCGCCTCGTTCCCCATCAGTTCGAAGAACGGCTTGAGGTCGATCCCGGGCGCCAGCGTGTCGACCACGACGGCTTCCTCCGCGCTCGCCATCTGCACGACGCAGAGCAGGGGATAGTACGTCGTCTCCCGCAGAAACTCGGTGTCGACGGTGATGACCTTGTGTTGGGCGAGCCGGGAGCAGGCGGCGGCGAGGTCGGAAGTGGTGGTAATCAGATCCATGAACAATCCATGACGCTTACCAGAGGCGTTCTGCCGAAAGCGCTGGTATGTCAAGGGTGTTGAGCGGGGTTTGAGTCGCGAAAGTGTGCCTGATCACGGCTTTTTTGCGTCGAGGCGGGGGCGGCGCCGCGGGAAAGCCGATAGGGCCGTCAAGCGGCCAGCCGGGATAACAAAAACTGGCTACTCGTAATGGACGCGCCGCGACCGGCGCCGGCCCGACGGCATCGCCATCACGATCAGGCACAGCCCGATCATCGCCATTCCCAGAAATTCCAAAGCAAATGCGTCCACGGCAATCTCTCCCCAATATCTCGTTAGATTTGCGGGGAGCGCGTTGACCGATTCTTAAATTTTGAAACTCAGGGGGAGGAAGCGTGGGCGGATGGTAGACGCGCGCTTAAGGATTGCGGTTAACGGGGCGGGTGCCGCACGAGAGGAATATCCGCCAATTCCCAAGTTACCCGTTCTCAACCTCTCGGCGCGGAGATTGTCCACCGCACGCTGGCGGATCAAGAGAACCTAACATGAAATGGATTGGAATTGCCTTTGCCCTGATTCTTGGCGCGCTCCTGCTGCACGATATATCGTATCCCAGCCTGACGTTGCGATACCGCTTGGTGCTTGAGGCCGAGGTGGATGGCGAACCCAGGATTGGAT
>DAIMKE010001074.1:0-2939 GCA_036721875.1 Bradyrhizobium sp.
GTCCGTAGGCGGTAACAGCGCCAAAGGCGACCAAGCCGACGAAGGCAACTTTCATGGCTCTAATAAGTCTCATCGTGCTGTTACCCATTTCCTGGTGGCGAACAAAGTAGCGTGTGCCGTGGACGTTATTTGTCCAGAAGCGGATAGAACTGGGTCCAGACCTGGTCCTTCTTCGCGCTCGCCTCGTGGCAATAGCCGCAATCGGATTGCGCCTGCAGCTTGGCCGTCTTCGCCTTCGGTTCATGGTGATTGAAGTTGTAGTAACCCCAACCGCTCGGATATCTCTTGGAATCCTTGACCGTAACGTCCGCGCCGTTGAACTTCCCGGGGAAGTAACCCCGCCCCGACGGCTCGGTGCGCGACCCATCCGGATTCTCGCCCGGGAGCGTCAGCTGCAGCTCCTTGAAGAAGATCGTCTTTTCGGGGAACACATTTGTTTTCTTGTAGATTTCGTAAGAAACCGGCTCGATGTACACGTTGTGAAATTCGGGGAAGCCGGCCTTGCCACCATTGAGCGCATGGGGCGTTAGCGGCGAGCCGACGTATACCCACTCGCTGAAATTCTTTGGTAGAATCAATTCACCCGAAGCGGTGTATTCCGGAAGATAGCGCGTTCGCGTGATTGAGTTATCTTCTTTGGACTTTGACTGGGCAAACACGGCCGTTGCAGCAGCCATGCTGACAGCCGCTCCAACGATCAAAAGACCAATGCGCACACTTTTATTTTCCACGACTGTTCTCCACGACGTTGAGTTATGCCCGTCCAGGCTCCCTTTGGCGCGGATCCGTAAATGCAGCACCAGAGGTACTACCTTATTGCATCGCGCAATGATGTTGTCCAATGGTACGCATCCGACGAGCGCCGTCTTGCCTGACGCGGGGTATTTCGCGGATCGTGTGACCTTAAGTCTAGCTTTAAGGTCATCAGGCGATGCGGGTCGAGGTGTTGGGCGGATTGGAGCGGCGGCGGCGCTGGTCGCAGGATGACAAGGTGCGGATCGTCGAGGAGACGCTGGCGCCTGGGGCGAAGGTGACGGAGGTGGCTCGGCGCAATGGCGTTGCGGCGAGCGTGGTGTTCACCTGGCGCCGACAGGCACGGACGGTCGAGCGGGTCGGGCCATGTTTTGCGCCGGTTCAGATTGCCGCGGCGGTTACGGGCGAGGACAATGCGAAGCCGCAATCCGAAGACGACAGACGGATGCGGTCGTTATCGACCGCCCGGAATGGACTGATCGAGATCGACCTTGGCAACCGGCGACGGATCCGGGTGGATGCGCAGGTCGATCCCGAGGCGCTGGCGCGGGTTCTCGACGTGCTGGAGCGCCGATGATTGCGATCCCCGGCAATGTTCGGGTTTGGCTTGCGACCGGCCATACCGACATGCGACGTGGATTCCCGAGCCTCGCGCGGCTGGTCCAGGAGGATTTGAACCGCGACCCGCATGCTGGTGATCTCTACGTCTTTAGGGGCCGCCGCGGGAATCTGATCAAAATCATTTGGCATGATGGCCAAGGCGCGTGCCTGTTCACGAAGCGGCTGGAACGCGGCCGCTTCCTGTGGCCGTCGCTGGCCGATGGCGTGGTCACCGTCAGTGTCGCGCAGCTCTCCTACCTGTTGTCTGGCATCGACTGGCGAATGCCGCGGGAAACCTGGCGTCCACAGGCGACCGGCTGAAGCCGTGGCTTTTTGACTCAGGATAGAAATCCGGCGCGATTTTTTGCAGCGAATATGGTTTGAATCGTCCTCGTGACGACGCCCTCCGAACCACTTCCCGCCGATCTTGCCGCCGCGCATGCGATGATCCTTGCGCAGCGCGAGCAGCTCATCTTGACGAAGAGCGAGGTCACTGTCGGCCGGCTGGAGATCGAGCGGCTGAAGCTGATGCTGGCCAAGGCGCGGCGCGAACAGTTCGGTCAATCCTCCGAGCGCGGCAAGCTGCTGGTCGAGCAGCTGGAGCTTGCGATCGAGGACCTCGAAGAGACCCAGGCCGAACAAGACACCAAGGCCGAGATCGCCGCGCCGGAGGCCGCCAAGGAGAAGCTCGCGCGCAATCCGCGGCCGCCCCGACGCCCGTTGCCGGACAATCTACCGGTCGAACGGATTGTTGAACCCGCGCCCTGCGCCTGCGGCAAGTGCGGCAGCGCGCGGCTGCACAAGCTCGGCGAGGTGGTGTCGAAAACCCTGGAATGCGAGCCGCGGCGCTGGAAGATCATCGAGCATGTCCGCGAAAAGTTCTCCTGCCGGGACTGCGAGGCGATCACCGAGGCGCCGGCTCCCTCGCACCCGATCCCGCGGGGCTTTGCCGGGCCGAGCCTGCTGGCGATGGTGCTGGTCAACAAGTTCCTGCTGCACCAGCCGCTGAACCGTCAGAGCAAGACCTTTGCCCGTGAAGGCATCGAGATCGATGTCTCGACGCTGGCGGACCGGGTCGGCGCCTGCGTGGTGGCGCTCGCGCCGCTGATTGACGCGATCCGGATCCACGTGATGAGCGCGGAGCGGATCCATGCCGACGACACCACGGTCCCTGTGCTGGCGAAAATGAAGGCCGTGGTCGGCCGGATCTGGACCTATGTCCGCGATGACCGGCCGTTTGGCGGCAGCGATCCGCCGGCGGCCCTGTTCTATTACTCGCGCAACCGGGCTGGAGAGCATCCGCAGGGCCACCTGGCTGGCTACATCGGCCTGATGCAGGCTGACGCCTTCAACGGATACAATGACCTCTACAGGGCCAACCGCAAGCCGGCGCCGATTCTTGAAGCGGCGTGCTGGAGCCACGGCCGCCGAAAGTTCTTCGACCTGGCGAAGACTGGAGAGGCGCCGATCGCGGCTGAGGCTGTGCGACGGATCGACGAATTGTTCGCGATCGAGCGCGCCATTAACGGCAAGGCACCGGAGCAGCGGCTGGCCGTACGCCGCGAGAAATCGGCGCCGCTCGTCAC
>DAIMKE010001075.1:0-2933 GCA_036721875.1 Bradyrhizobium sp.
GGCTCGGCCTATGAGCTGAGAGATGAGGATGAGGACCAAACACACATTTCGTCTGCCGCCCGAGCTCGCAAAGCAGCTCGCCGACTATGCCGGTCGAAAGCGCGTGCATCAGGCGTTTGTCGTCGAGACGGCACTGGCCTCGTTTCTGTCGCCGGACAATTCCGAGAGAATGGAAGCCGCACTTGGGAAACGGCTGGACCGGTTGGCGCGACAGGTCGAGCGACTCGAACGTCATGTCACGATCTCCAATGAAGCGATCGCTCTGTTCGTACGGTTCTGGCTGACCGCAACATCGCCTGTACCTGAGGCCGCACTCCCTGCTGCGCAAGCCAAGGGGCGTGAACGTTACGAACGGTTTGTCGAAGCGTTGGCACGAAGGTTGGCAAAGGGTCAGAGCCTGGCACAGGAAATATCCGTGGATGCCGAGCCGCAAAGCGGGCAATCGAGCGAGCCTGGTTCGGCTTGATTGACCTCGCCATTCCCTTCTTTTGCTGCGCCAGACTACGATCGACATCTTCGTTCGCTTGAAAGCAACGCCGATGAGGCGTTTTTCTTATTTCGTTGATTGATCGATCGATCTCGTGCCGGTGGGCCCCCGGTGCAGATTGATCAATGTGTCTCTGCGAATAGGAAGATGGTCATGCAGCTCCACAGCGAAGTCGATATGCGGGCTAGCGATACTCATGCCGAGGCCATGTCGGCTTCCAAGCGTAGACCTAAGCGGAGCCGCAAGGTGACCATCAGGCTTACCGAGGAGCTCTACAATCGATTTGCCGCTGCAACTGAACGTCCTGGTGTCGGCAAAAGCATGGTCGTGGAAGCCGCTCTTGAACGCTTTCTGAGCGTAGCCCCCCCGATCGAAGATACCATGAGGGACCGGTTTGACGACGTAGACGATAAGCTCGACCGCCTTGAGCGAAACGTGCGGATCGTGGCCGAAACCGTCGCGCTGCACGCCCGGTATCACCTTGCAGTCATGCCACCGCTCCCGCAATCGCGGCAGCAGGAAGCCGCTCGCCTCGGCGACGAGCGCTTCAAGGTTCTGGCGGAGCAGGTCGACCGGCGCGTTCGGCAGGGCCGGCCTTTGATGCAGGAGACGATCGACCGCCTCGATTCCAGAGACTGCGAGGCCAACGACATATCGTGCTGCCCAAATCAGGTACACAGAGATCAAGGACCTGCTACGGAAGAGGTTGATATCAAGCCCGCATCGTTCGCTGCCGCCGGGGAGGGCGGCGGCAACTTGTACTTTCGCGAGCGTCCAAGCGCGTTCAGCCGGCCGGCCTGATGCCGTCGGATATGGAAAGCCTAACCCGCAGCCGAGACCTATCGATTCCGATTCAGAGTCGACGAGGGACTCGGATATCTCGCAGAAGTCCTCGCCTTCAAAATGGCGCCTGATCCTCTCTGTTTTCCTGCCCTTCGCTGCTGGTTACTATCTTGCTTACCTCTTTAGGACGATCAATGCCGCGATATCGCCGGCATTGGCCTCCGACTTCGGGATTGACGCCGCAGAGATCGGGCTGCTCGCGTCGGTCTATTTCCTGGTTTTTGCGCTGGTCCAGCTTCCAATAGGGGTATTTCTGGATCGATTTGGGCCGCGTCGAGTCCAGGGCGTGCTGCTGGTCATCGCGGCCGGCGGCGCCACGCTATTCGGTACCGCATCGAGCTTTCCAGAGCTTGTTGTGGCGCGCGCCATGATTGGACTCGGCGTTGCCGGCTCGTTGATGGCCGGACTCAAGGCCGTCGTCACCTGGTTTCCGAAAGAGCGTGTCGCGCTCATGAACGGCTGGATGATCATGTTGGGATCATTGGGTGCAGTCACGGCGACGGCGCCGACCGATTGGTTGCTGAATTGGATTGGTTGGCGAAGCCTGTTCGAAGTCCTGGCCATAGGGACTGTCGTAGTTGCTGGGCTCATTTATATGGTCGTTCCGGAAAGGGCCGAGGATTCAGAGATCGTTACATCAGCTCAAAAGCCACTTACGTTGTGGTCGGTCTATTCGGATCCGCGATTCCTCAGAGTTGCGCCGCTGTCGGCGGCCTGCATCGGCTCGTCCTGGGCGCTGCAGTCATTGTGGGCCGCAGCTTGGCTTGCGGATGTAGAAGGACTCGACCAACAGAGCCGCGTCCATCAAATGTTCCTTATGGCGGTTGTACTCAGCTTTGGAGCCTTGTTTGTCGGTGCCATGGCCGATCGTCTCCGCAAACACAACATAAGAACGGAAACCCTGTTGGCGGGCGTGGGAGGACTGTTCGCGGTGGCAGAACTTGCGCTGATTTTGCGCCTCCCGGTGCCGTCACTTCTGCCTTGGTCCATGGTGTCGATCGCCGGCGCGGCAACCGTGCTAAGCTTTGCGGCCATAGCCGATTATTTCCCCAAGCAATTTGCCGCGCGCGCCAGCGGCGCTCTCAACCTCTTGCACTTCGGCTGGGCGTTCTTGGTTCAATACGGCATTGGGCTCGTGGTCGGACAATGGCCGTCTCAGGACGGGCATTATCCGGTGGCCGCGTATCAGGCCGCATTCGGTCTCAGCGCTGCCCTTCAAACGGCCGCGTTGGTGTGGTTTGCGATGCCGTGGATACGTACGTTCGGCAAGAGTCTCTGCCGTCCGTTCGCCCGGCCGCCCAACGCGCGCGGCATCTCGGCCGGATCCGGAAGGCCAGCCTTCGAGCGGCCCATTTTTGAGGCGTGTGACGGAGTGGATTGGTAAGGGATGGCGCGCACTATTGCCAGCATGTCCCCGCCTTCTGAGTGATTAAAATTGCTGCGTTCGCCCCTAGGAACATTGAACTGTCTGCATCGTTGCGACTAGCAGACCGTGGACGAGAGCGCCAAATTTCTGTTGCAAAGCAAATCGTCCTATCTGCTGTCCTCGGAGATGCGTTTGGCACCTAGCTATCATAAGAAACTCCGCGGCATTGCCTTCTGG
>DAIMKE010001076.1:0-2933 GCA_036721875.1 Bradyrhizobium sp.
CCATGCGGCCAAGCCGCCGTGCGCCCGACGAATTGCGCCCCGTGACGCTGGAGCGCGGCGTGGTCAAATATGCGGAAGGCTCGTGCCTGGTGAAATTCGGCGATACCCACGTGCTGGTCACCGCCACGCTGGAGGACCGCCTGCCGCCGTGGCTGAAGGGCCAGGGCCGCGGCTGGGTCACCGCCGAATACGGCATGCTTCCGCGCGCGACCTCGGAACGGACCCGCCGCGAGGCGGCCGCCGGAAAGCAGAGCGGCCGCACCGTCGAGATCCAGCGCCTGATCGGCCGCTCGCTTCGCACCATCATCAATCTCGAAGCGCTCGGCGAGCGCCAGATCACGGTCGATTGCGACGTGCTCCAGGCCGACGGCGGCACCCGCACGGCCTCGATCACCGGCGCCTGGGTCGCGCTGGCCGACTGCATCAACTGGATGAAGGCGCGCAACATGGTCAAGGCCAACGTGATGCGCGACAACGTCGCCGCGATCTCCTGCGGCATCTACAACGGCACGCCGGTGCTCGACCTCGACTATGCCGAGGATTCCGAAGCCGAGACCGACGCCAATTTCGTCATGACGGGCGATGGTCGCATCATCGAAGTGCAAGGCACCGCCGAAAAGACGCCGTTCTCGCAGGACGAGTTCCTGGCGCTGATGGAACTGGCGCGCAAGGGCGTCGCGCGGCTGGTCGACTTGCAGAAGATGGCCGTGGCGTAGTCAGATCGATCATGCACCGTCGAATCACCGGCCGGCTCGTGATCGCGACCCACAATCCCGGCAAGCTTGCCGAGATGCGGGAACTGCTGGCGCCGCATGGCATCGAGGCCGTTTCCGCGGGCGAACTCAGCCTCGGCGAGCCCGAGGAAACCGGCAAGACGTTCCGCGCCAACGCGGCGATCAAGGCGATCGCGGCGGCGAATGCCGCGCAGCTTCCGGCGTTCGCCGACGATTCCGGGCTGGCGGTCGATGCGCTGGATGGCGCGCCCGGCATCTACTCGGCGCGCTGGGCGGGAAACGGCAAGGATTTCATGGCGGCGATGAGCCAGATCGAGCGCCTGCTGCAGGAGCGGGGCGCGACCTCGCCAGAGCAGCGCAAGGCGCATTTCGTTTCCGCGCTGTGCGTTGCCTGGCCCGACGGGCATCTCGAAGAAGTCGAGGCGCGCGCCGATGGAACTATGGTCTGGCCGCCGCGCGGCACCGCCGGCTTCGGCTATGATCCCGCGTTCCTGCCCGACGGACATACGCGGACGTTCGGCGAGATGACCTCGATCGAGAAGCACGGCCTGCCGCCGCTCGGGCTTGGCCTGTCGCACCGCGCCCGCGCCTTCGTCAAACTGGCGGAGATCTGCCTTGGCTAGCAGCAAGCACGAAGCCTTCGGCGTTTACGTGCACTGGCCGTTCTGCCTGTCGAAATGCCCGTATTGCGATTTCAACAGCCATGTCCGGCATGCGCCAATCGATGAAGAGCGGTTTGCACGCGCCTTTGCGCGCGAGATCGAAACCACGGCGGCGCGTGCGGCGGGGCGAACCGTCACCTCGATCTTTCTCGGCGGCGGCACGCCGTCGCTGATGCAGCCGCAGACCGTCGGCGCCATCCTCGATGCGATCGGAAGATACTGGCGCGTCGCGCCAAAGGTGGAAGTGACGCTGGAAGCCAATCCGACCAGCGTGGAAGCTACGCGGTTTCGCGGCTATCGCGCCGCCGGCGTCAACCGCGTCTCCCTTGGCGTCCAGGCGCTGGACGACGCCTCGCTGAAAGCGCTCGGCCGGCTGCACAGCGCGCGCGAGGCGCTCGATGCGGTCGCGATCGCACGTGGCGCGTTCGACCGTTATTCGTTCGACCTGATCTACGCCCGCCCCGACCAGACGCCGCAGATGTGGGCCGATGAGCTGAAGCTCGCGATTTCGGAAGCCGCCGAGCACCTGTCGCTCTATCAGCTCACGATCGAGGAAGGCACGCCGTTCTTCGGCCTGCATGCCGCAGGCAAACTGAAGACGCCGGACGAGGCGCTCGCGCGCACGCTCTACGACGTGACGCAGGACGTCTGCGCGCAGCACGGCCTTCCCGCCTACGAGATTTCCAATCACGCGCGTGTTGGCGCGGAGTGCCGGCACAATCTGGTTTACTGGCGCGGCGACGAATATGCCGGCATCGGCCCCGGCGCCCATGGCCGGCTGGATATCGACGGCATCAGGCACGCGGTCGCAACCGAAAAACGACCCGAGGCCTGGCTGATGCGCGTCGAAGCCAACGGCCACGGCGTCGTGGCCGACGACAAGCTCAACAGCGAAGAGCGCGCCGATGAATTCCTGCTGATGGGATTGCGATTGGCCGAAGGCATCGATCCTCAGCGCTACGCGGCGTTGTCCGGCCGCGCGCTCGATCCGAGCCGGATCGCCATCTTGCGCGAGGAAGGCGCGATCAGCGTCGACGCCGACGGAAGGCTGCGCGTAACGAAAGACGGCTTTCCAGTGCTGGATGCTGTCGTGGCCGATCTCGCGGCGTAGAGCTCCTACGCCCCAAAGCTCTTCGGCGAACCCGCGATCGGCGTGGCGCCTCCGGTGGCGACCTTCATCACTGCAAGGCCGCGCTCGTTGGTGCCGTCGGAGCGGAATCGGAACAGGCCATCGATGCCGGCAAAGCCCGAGGGACTGGCCAGCGTGTCCGGAGCGAAGCGCTGCGCGCCCTGTTGCTTCGACAACGCTGCG
The DNA here is from genome assembly GCA_036721875.1 of Bradyrhizobium sp. Classification (GTDB taxonomy): domain Bacteria; phylum Pseudomonadota; class Alphaproteobacteria; order Rhizobiales; family Xanthobacteraceae; genus Bradyrhizobium. The sequence goes on from DAIMKE010001076.1 coordinate 2,709, forward strand.
ACCAGCGCGACCGCGTCATAGGCGAGCGTCGCGGTGCGAACCGGTTCGGCACCGTATTTGGCGCGATATCGGCCGGCGAAGGCGCGGAAGCCCGACGGATCCGGCGCGGCGTAAAGGCCGCCCTGCAGCGCGGGGCTCGCGAACACGCGCGGATTGTCCCAAAGCCCGGTGCCGAGCAGCTGGATGTTGCGCAGGTTTGCGCCTGCCGCCGTCATGGCATCCGCC
>DAIMKE010001077.1:0-2932 GCA_036721875.1 Bradyrhizobium sp.
GATGTGGATCAGGTCGCGTCGCTCCGTGGGCGAAAGACCCGCCGCCGGTTCGTCGAACAGGATGAAGCGGGGTGCCCCCGAGAGCGCGAGCGCGATTTCGAGCTGCCGCTGCTGGCCATAGGCCAGTTCACCGACCAGACGATCCTTCTCTCCGGTCAGATGCACGGCCTCCACCAGCATTTCCGCCGCATTGACCAAGGCATCGTCGGCGCGCGGGCGTATCAGCGAGAACCGGTTTCGCGAAACGCCGCGGCAGGCGAGATAGACGTTATCCATCACGCTCAATCCGGTGAAGAGCGAGGATATCTGGTAGGTGCGGCGCAGGCCCCGGCGAATGCGCTCGTAAGGCGGGAAAACCGTGACATCCTCGCCGAAGAAGCGGATCAAGCCGGCGGTCGGGAGAAAGTCACCGGTGATGCAGTTGAACAGCGTGGTCTTGCCTGCGCCGTTCGAGCCGAGCACGGCGCGCCTTTCGCCCGGCTTCACCGACAGCGTGACGTCCGAAATCGCGGCCAATGCCCCGAACATCTTGGTGATGCCGCGCAGCTCGAGCGCATTGCCCGAGGCGGCATGGCTCGATCCAGGCAGGTTCATGCGGGAAGGCGCAACGGGCGCGTTCATGCCCCGTCTCCCTTCGTCGCGGCGTTGCGCGCCGCAACCTGTGCGCGCCAGCGATCCCACAGGCCGAGCACACCATCCGGCGAGAACAGGACGATCGCCAGGAAGCCGATCCCGATGATGAGTTTGAAGCGGTCGACCGAGAATCCGAAGAAGCCCAAGATATCGGCCGAGAACACCTGCAGCAGCACGTAGATGAAGGCGCCGATGAAGGGGCCGAGCGGGCGGCGCATCCCGCCGACCACGGCGACCACGAGGATGTCGATTGCGGAGGAAATACCGATCGTGCCGGGCGCGATTTGCGCATTCTGCCACACCAGAAGAATGCCGCCCGCGGAGGCAAAGATGCTCGCAAGCGCATAGGCCGCCACGCGATGGGCGGTCACGTGGAAACCCAGCGCAGCCATGCGACGCGGGTTGTCACGCACGCCCTGAAGCGCAAGTCCGAAGGGAGAGCGCTCGACATAGACCACCGCAAAATAGCAGAGCGTGGCGCTGGCGAGGGTGAGATAGTAGAAGGCCACGGGGTCGCGCCAGTTCACGCCGAAAAGCTGCGGCGGCAACACGAGATTGAATCCGGAATAGCCGTTGAAGATCGAGTAGTTCTGTCGCGTGAAATAGAAGAAGGCCGCCGCGATCGCGAGTGTGATCATGATCGTGTAGATGCCTTCCGTGCGGACGGCGAGCGCACCCGCTATCGTCGCGAACAGCGCCGCGATCAGGAAGGCGGCAGGAAGCACGATCCACCAGGAAAGGCCGAGGCTGACATTGAGCACGCCGGATGGTCCGAGGATCGCCACCATGTAGCCGGCCATTCCCGCAATCGACATCTGCAGCAGGCTCACCATTCCGCCATAACCGGCGAGGAACATCAGGCTGAGCCCGATCATACCCAGAATGAAGGTCCAGCCCATCACCTGGAACAGCCAGAAATTGTTGGCCACGACCGGCAGGAACAGCAGGATCAGCCCGACGATCCACCACCGCGTGGGAATCCGCTCGAACCACATTCGCTGCTCAGTGCGACCGGCGAGGCGAGGGATGTGATCCGCGACCGACATGCCTATCGCCTCGCGCCCAGGAGGCCCTGTGGCCTAAACGCCAGCACCGCCGCCATGATGAGGAAGGTGAAGACCACCGAATAGGTCGGCGCATAGACAAAGCCCATCTGCTCGGCCACGCCGATGATCAGCGCGCCGAGCGCCGCACCGACGATCGACCCCATGCCGCCGACGATCACCACCACGAGGCTGGCCAGCAGAAAGCGCGTATCCTCGCCCGGTGACAGCGACTGGAACGTGGCGCCGATGATCCCGGCGATACCGGCAAGCCCGGCGCCGAAGCCGAACACCGCCAGGAACACCAGCTGGATCCGCACGCCGGAAGCCGCCAGCATCTCGCGGTCGTCAACGCCCGCACGGATCAGCATGCCGAGCGTGGTGCGGTTCAGAACGAGCCACATCGCGATGCCGATCACGATGGCAGCTATCAGGATCCATACCCGCACGGACGGGTAGCGCAGCCAGGTGACGGCGCCGGTCGAGGCGTTGAAGTTGCTCACCAGCGGCAACTCCATCGGTCCCTGCAGGAATTGCGGCGCGAGGATCGAATAGGATTGCCCGCCCCACCACCACAGCATGAGGTCGGCAAACACGATCGAAAGGCCGATGCTGACCAGCGTCTGGCGCAGTTCTTCACCTTCCATCTTGGAGAAGATGAGCTGCTGCATCAAAAGCCCGATCAGCGCCACGACGATGAAGACGATCGGAAATGCCAGCAGCCATGAACCCGAGGCAGTCGCGATCTCGTAGCCGAGATATCCGCCGATCAGGAACAGCGAGCCATGCGCGAGATTGACGATGCGCATCAGGCCGAAGATCAGCGTGAAGCCGGCCGCCACCAGGAAATACAGCGCGCCGAGCGTGATGCCGCCAAGCAGTGCATTGAGGAATATCTGCTTGCGGCCCCAGCTCGCCACCAGTTCGGGTGGCCAGGGCGCCAGCACAAGCCACAGGAACGCCGCCACCAGGACAATGATCGTCAGGCTCCAGTACGGATACTGCTTGATGAAGTTGTCCATCTCAGAACGGCCCGGCAGCTTCCCGTGGCGGACTTTCGCCACCTTTGGAACGAAGGCTAGATTGGGGCTTCCGGTCTGTCTTTCCCCCAACGTCTGTTCTTTAGCCCCAACGTCTCATCTTTCAGTGCGGCGGCGTCCCGTCTCCCTTCAGTGCGCGAGGCTTGCGACGCTGCGCCGGTAGGCGCTCGGCGGCACGACGCCGTTGGCGATGAAGAACCGCGAGAAGCTCGCCGG
>DAIMKE010001078.1:0-2923 GCA_036721875.1 Bradyrhizobium sp.
TCGTCTACACCGAATATCCCGGTCAGGCGCCGCAGGTGATTGAAGACCAGGTCACCTATCCCCTGACCACAGCAATGCTGACGGTTCCAAAATCGAAAGTCGTGCGCGGTTTCTCGTTTTTCGGCGTGTCGTTCGTCTATGTCATCTTCGAGGACGGCGCCGATATCTACTGGGCGCGGTCGCGCGTGCTTGAGTTTCTTAATAGCGCAACCTCGCGGCTTCCTGCGGGAGTGACCCCGACCATCGGGCCCGATGCGACCGGCGTCGGCTGGGTCTACCAGTATGCGGTGATATCGAAGGAACTGAATCTCGCCGAGACCCGAACCATCCAGGACTGGAACCTGAAGTTCGCGCTCGCGAAGGCGGAAGGCGTGGCCGAGGTGGCGAGTGTTGGCGGCTTCGTCAAACAGTACAACGTGATCCTCGATTCGCAACGCATGCGCGATCGTGGCATCACCATGCAGAGAATGCGCGAGGCGATTCGCGCCAGCAATGCCGATGTCGGCGGCCGCACCGTGGAGCTCTCGGAATTCGAATACGTCATTCGCGGTAAAGGTTATCTTAAGAGCATCAATGATCTCGGCAATATCGTTCTCAAAACCAACAACGGCACGCCAGTGCTGCTGCGCGATGTCGCGCGCGTCGAACTTGGGCCCGACGAGCGACGCGGCATCACCGAATTGAACGGCGAGGGGGAAGTCGCCAGCGGCATCGTGTTGCAGCGCTTCGGTGTCAACGCGCTTACCGTCATCGATAACGTCAAGAAGCGGTTCAAGGAGATCGCCAGCAGTCTGCCGAAATCGGTCGAAATCGTGCCGGTCTACGATCGCTCCAACCTGATCTACGCCGCAATCGACACGCTCAAGCGCACGCTGGTCGAGGAAAGCATCGTCGTCGCGCTCGTCTGCGTCGTGTTTCTGCTGCACGTTCGTAGCGCGCTGGTTGCGATCCTGATGCTGCCGGTCGGGGTGTTGATGGCGTTCGGCGCGATGAAGCTGCTGGGGCTAGGATCGAACATCATGAGCCTCGGCGGAATCGCGATCGCGGTCGGCGCGATGGTCGATGCGGCCATTGTCATGATCGAGAACGCCCACAAGCATTTGGAGCGGGCGAAGCCGGACCAACCGCGCGTCCAGATCCTGATCGACGCAGCGTCCGAGGTGGGACCCGCGCTGTTCTTCAGTCTCCTGATCATCACCGTCTCGTTCATGCCGATCTTCACGCTGGAATCGCAAGAGGGACGGCTGTTCAGCCCGCTAGCCTACACCAAGACCTTCGCGATGGCCGCAGCGGCGCTGCTCTCGGTGACGCTGGTGCCGGCGTTGATGGTGATCTTCGTTCGTGGCAGGATTGTTGCGGAGCACAAGAACCCGATCAACCGCTTCCTGATCTGGATCTACCGCCCCGTCATCAAGGCCGTGCTGCGCGCGAAGGTGTTCGTGATTCTGGTCGCGATCGCAGTTCTGACCGTCACCATCTGGCCGGCACGGCAGCTCGGTTCGGAATTCATGCCGACGCTGAACGAAGGCACGCTGCTCTACATGCCGACGACGCTGCCGGGCATTTCGGTGACGAAGGCCGCCGAACTTATGCAGATGCAGGACCGGATCATCCGCTCGTTTCCGGAAGTGGCCTCCGTCTACGGCAAAGCCGGTCGTGCCTCGACGGCGACCGACCCGGCGCCGACGGAAATGTTCGAGACGGTCGTCAATCTTAAGCCGAAGGAGGAGTGGCGCACGGGCCTCACCGTCGACGGCCTGATCGCCGAGATGAACCAGGCGCTGCAATTCCCTGGCGTCTCCAACGCCTGGACCATGCCGATCAAGGCGCGCATCGACATGCTGTCGACGGGCATTCGTACCCCGATCGGCGTCAAGGTGATGGGTACCGATCTCGTGCAGATCGATAAGCTCGCCAAGCAGATCGAGCAGGTCCTGAAGGCCGTCCCGGGTACCTCGTCGGCTTACGCAGAGCGCTCGATCGGCGGATACTACTTGGAGATCACGCCGGATCGCAACGCGCTTTCGCGCTACGGCCTCATGATCCAGGACGTCCAGGACACGATCGCGACCGCGCTCGGCGGCCAGACGGTGACGACGACGGTGGAGGGTCGGCAGCGCTTCACCGTCAATATGCGCTACCCGCGCGATCTCCGGGACAATCCAAAGGCGATTGCAAACGACATCCTCGTTCCGCTACCGGCTGGAGGCGCCGTGCCGCTCGGCGAAGTCGCAAGCGTCGAGCCGGCGCGCGGACCGACGACGATCCGGACCGAGAACGGTCAGCTTGCGACCTACATCTATGTCGACATCCGTGACCGGGATCTCGGCGGCTACGTTGCCGACGCGCAGCGCGCGGTGCAGGCGAGCGTCCAGTTCCCGGCAGGTTACTATGTGGTGTGGAGCGGGCAGTACGAGTATATGGAGCGCGCGACGGCGCGGCTGAAGATCGTCGTGCCGGTGACGTTGGTCATCATCTTCCTGCTGCTTTATCTCAACTTCCGCTCCCTCACCGAGACAGCCATCGTCATGCTGTCGCTGCCGTTCGCGCTGGTCGGCGGCCTCTGGATGATGTGGTGGCTTTCCTTCAATATGTCGGTCGCCGTCGCCGTCGGTTTCATCGCACTCGCCGGCGTCGCCGCCGAGACCGGCGTCGTGATGCTGATCTACCTGAACCACGCGCTGGCGGAGACCAGTGCTCGGCGCAAGGCGGAGGGCCGTACCGTCACGCGAGCCGACCTCTACGATGCCATCATGGAAGGCGCCGTCGAGCGCGTCCGGCCCAAGATGATGACGGTGGTCGCCATCATGGCCGGCCTCCTGCCGATCATGTGGAGCACGGGTACGGGATCCGAGATCATGCAGCGCATCGCGGTGCCGATGATCGGCGGAATGGTCTCCTCGACGCTGCTGACGCTGATTGT
>DAIMKE010001079.1:0-2922 GCA_036721875.1 Bradyrhizobium sp.
CTTCGACTGTGGTCTGCAGGCGCAGCTGCGTCCGCGTCCGCGCGATCATCGATTTCAGGAGCTCCTGATTTTGTTGCTCCAGCTCGACGTCGACACGGGTGCGCAGCAGATTGGCGGCGCGTGCGAGCTTCAGCGAAAGGCTGGATTGGCGCGCCTCGGTCGTGACGCAGGTGCGTAACGCCGGTTTCATCCGGCGGGCGAGAAACGATGACCAGGTCGGGAGGCCGCCGACTTTTCGTTCGCCGATGGTCTGCAGCCGCTGCTCGACGATTTCTTCGTAGGCTCGGCTGGCGCCGAAGCGAAATACGCTCGCGGCGGCGCCGGCCTCGACCTCGGCGGCCAACGCGGTCAATTCATCGAGCAGTTTGTGATTGGTGGCGAGGTCGCCGGCCTGGCGCATCTGCTCGGTGACCTCGACGAGACGGCGCTCGGAGGCCGCGATCGAAGGCGACAGACGTTGCGCTTCGGGCAGGCCGAGCAGGGCGAGTGTGCGATAGGTCTCAATCTCGATGACCCGCTGAACCAGTGCACCGGCGCGTCCCGGCGACATCGTGCGATTGGCGACAAGGATGCGGACAAACCCGGAAGGGCCGGGCTGAAAGTCGGTCGCATAGATCGCGGCACCATCGGAGTTCTCGGCGACGGCGAGGCTGGCGCTGTCGAACAGGCGTTCCGGCGCCGTGCGTGGTCTGTCCTCCGCCAACAGATGCAGGTCGACTGCCACCAGCAATGGCCCCGGCTGCTGTACGAGCCGCATCGGCAACGCCAGCGACGCCGCATCTGGATGGAATGGCGTGGCGGCGGGATCGGCGGGCATTTCCCAGGTGTAGGTGGTGAATTCGGAATGCTGCTCCCATCGCAACACCGTGGTGCCGAACGGGACGCGATGATGTTTTTCGACGGGCGACGGCGGCTGCAGACCGCGCGATGTGCAGAATACGGTCAGGTTGGCGCGGTCGGTCTGAGCGCGTGTCCCTGAAGTCTCGAAGGCGAAATGCAGAATACGCGACGGTACTGAAATCGGCGTGAACGGCCGGGCATGAACTTCGCCAAGCACCGCCGCACGCAGCGGATGTGGCATCAGCCGCACCGCCTCACCGTCACCTATCGAGACATCCGCGCTCATCGCGATTTCGATCTCTGGAAGAAAATTGTTCCCGAGGGACCCTCCGTTACGAGTATCACTCCGCCGTGCCCTGCAGAAGCCGAAACGAACCGGGCGTGATCCAGCAAAAAAATTGAACTGCAGGGTGAAACGTTCCGAACTTCGCGCGTATATCAATTGCCACGGCCTGTCTCGGCGAAGGCGTGTGCACCGCACGCCCGACCTCGTTTGCATTCCGATGGTGGCTTGCCTTAATCTCAGCGCCGCGGATCGGCGCCCTGTTGCGGAACGGAGTCTGGCTGGTGGCAGTCTCGATGCGGATAGGCACGCGCAGGAGCACCATGGCGCTGGCCCAGACCGAGGACATTGCGCGGCGCTTGTCGATGGCTGCGCCCGAATTGGATGTTGAGATCGTCAGGTTCGAAACCAGCGGCGACAGCGATCAGACCAGCAAACTCCTGGTCCATGGCGGCAAAGGCGGCGCATTCGTTGCTGAAATCCGCGTCGCCGTTGCGTCCGGCAGACTTCACGCCGCGATGCATTCGTTGAAGGACATGCCCGGCAATGAGGATACGCCGGGGCTGGTGATTGGTGCGACGCTGGCGCGCGATCCGCCGACGGATGCGCTGGTGTTGAGGCCGGGTGTTTTGATCGAAGACATCAGGCGTTCCGGCGGCAAGGGTTACAAGATTGGAACCAACGCCGTCCGGCGTGCGGCCTATGCGCGGCGGTTATTTCCGGAGATTGAAGTCATCCACTTTCGTGGGGCCGCCGATACGCGCGTGCGAAAACTCGACAACAAGGAAATGCAACGCCTTCCCGGTGGCGGCGAGGCTGGACCGGCGGACGGGTTGATCATGGCTCGTTCCGGGCTTGAACGGGTCGGGCTCGGTCACCGTATCGCTTGCGAGCTGTCACCGGCGGAAATGTTGCCCGCGGTGGGGCAAGGCATCGTTGCCGTGGAATGTGCCGTCCATGACTGGCAGACGCGGCGGTATCTCGCGCTGATCGACGATCCAACTGCGCGTCTATGTTGCGATGCCGAGCGGGAGGTATTGTGGATGCTTAATGGCCACTGTAATTCCCCGATAGCGGGGTATTCGACCATCTCGGGTTCAGAGATGACGCTCACCGCTTCCGTGCTGGATGAAGCGCGAGATGGTCAGTTCATCGAGGTGATGCGCTCGGGGCCTGCGGACCGCCCGCGCGAATTGGGCCGTGCGGTCGGACTGGAACTGCTTCACAAGGGCGCCGCCGATATCATCGCGCGGACGCGGCCTGAGCCATGAGGTCGTAACATGGCAACAGCCTTTCCATTTTCAGCCATCGTTGGTCAGGACGAGATGAAGCTCGCGCTGTTGATCGCCGCGATCGATCCCAAGGTCGGTGGCGTGCTGGCCTTTGGCGATCGCGGTTCGGGAAAATCCACGGCGGTGCGCGCGCTGGCGGCATTGCTGCCCAAGATGAAGATCGTAACCGGTTGCCGTTACAATTGCGATCCAGACCGGCCGGCGGAGCTCTGCGACGAGTGCCGGGCCCGTGCTGCCAAGGGCGCACTGAAATCGACGCAAGTGCCGGTGCCGGTTGTCGACCTGCCGCTCGGCGCGACCGAGGATCGCGTTGTTGGCGCGCTCGATCTGGAACGGGCGCTGGCGCGCGGCGAGAAGGCATTCGAGCCGGGATTGCTGGCCCGCGCGCATCGCGGGTTCCTTTACATCGATGAAGCCAACCTGCTTGAAGATCATCTGGTCGATCTTCTGCTCGATGTTGCGGCGTCCGGCGAAAACGTCGTCGAGCGCGAAGGCCTGAGTATCCGG
>DAIMKE010001080.1:0-2920 GCA_036721875.1 Bradyrhizobium sp.
CCACTGGCTGGTGCGCGATCAGGACCGGCGCGAACAGCTCCCTACTGAAAATGCGGATGGCGGTCAATGAACCGAACCTTTTTCATTCGACTTATTTCGGCAACCTCTGCCGCACTCCTTATCATAATTGTGTGGCAGAGCTTTCCTATCATTCAGAGCGTTGTGCTGGGTCGGTTTGCCGAACCGCGCGCCGTCGCTCCGCGCGGCGACTTGGCGGCGTTCGAACAAAGCACCATCACGGTTTTCAATGCCGCTCGAGACAGTGTCGTCTTCATCACGACGGCCGAGCGTGTAGTGGATCCCTGGACCCGGAACGCCTATGACGTTCCGCGCGGGAACGGTTCAGGATTCGTCTGGGACGAACTCGGTCATGTGGTAACGAACAACCATGTTATCGCTGGTGCAAGCCGGGCAGTCGTCAGGTTGGCTGATGGCCGTGCCTTCGCCGCGCGTCTGGTGGGGCGCGCACCCGAGCACGACCTGGCAGTCCTGCACATCGGTGTTGGTGCGGGTCGACCACCGCCGATCCCCATCGGAGCCAGCAACGATCTACGTGTCGGTCAAAGCGTGTTCGCCATCGGCAATCCGTTCGGCCTCGACTGGACGATGACGACCGGAATTGTCTCGGCCCTTGGCCGCGAATTGCCGGGCGAAAACGGTCTCCCGATACGGGGCCTGATCCAGACGGACGCGGCAATCAACCCCGGAAACTCCGGTGGCCCTCTGATCGACAGCGCGGGGCGTCTGATCGGCGTCAATACGGCCATTTTCAGTCCATCCGGCGGCAGTGCGGGAATCGGCTTTGCGGTTCCCGTCGATACGGTCAACCGGGTGGTGCCACAGCTCATCGCTCGCGGCAGCTATGCACCACCACGACACGGCATCTTATTCGATCCCAGGGTCGACGCGATGCTCGCGCAGGATGGCTCCTCCGGCGTCCCGGTCCTCGGAGTCGATCCTGACGGCCCCGCTGCCCGTGCGGGACTGGTGCCCGCCCGCATTAGCGGCGATGGGCTCATTGTAGTCGGCGACCGGATAATCGGCCTTGGAGCGACTAGAGTTGATGAAGCGGCTGACCTGATCACAGCGCTCGAAGCGCATCGCCCCGGGGATCAGGTTGAATTGCACATCCGGCGCGGCGATCAGCGCAAGAGCCTCAAGATCACACTCGGCGAACCGCGATAGGAGCCGGAAATGCCCGCTGTCTCGACGAGGCATCGATTTATCAATCTCGTCCAATCCGCGCTCTTGCTTGGCCTTATGGCGATGATCGCCTGGGTGTCCATGACAGCGGTCGTCGGCGCGGAGGTCGGGCTGCTGCTTGCCTTCGGAATGGTTGCGGGTCTGATTTTTGTTCCCAATCTGCCGCAAGACTTCTTGCTGTCCGCATATCAGGCGGAGCGCATAACGGGACGTGATGCGCCCGGCCTTGTCGCAGGAATAGCGGAACTTGCGCGACGTGCCGATTTGCCGCGCGCGCCGAAGCTCTATCGCGTATCGAGCCCGTTGCCGAACGCCTTCGCGATGGGCAGTCCGGAAGACAGTACAATCTGCGTCACCGATGGACTGCTTCAACTCCTCGACGGTCGCGAACTCGTCGGCGTCCTGGCTCACGAAGTTGGCCACATCGCGAACCGCGACCTGTGGATCATGGGATTGGCAGATATGATGTCACGGTTGGTTTCCATCGCGAGTTGGCTTGGACAATTCCTGCTGCTCCTCAACCTACCTCTTATTTTCGCGGGCGCGGTCTATGTTCCGTGGCATATCGTGGCGCTTCTCATCTTCGCGCCCACCTTGATGGCGCTCGTGCAGCTCGGCCTGTCGCGCACCCGCGAGTATGACGCAGATCGCGCGGCGGCGGAGCTGACCGGCGACCCGGAGGGTCTCATGAGAGCGCTGAGCAAACTCGAACGCCGTGTCGGAAGGTTCTGGGAAGAAATTTTTCTTCCCGGCCGACGCATTCCCGAGCCGTCTCTCTTGCGGACGCATCCAAGCACAGAAAGCCGGATCGCCAGGCTGCGTGAACTCACCGCCCTGGCAACACCGCAATATCCGACAATCGCGGGCATGTCTTATAAACCACGGCTACCCTCGTTCTTGCCGCCCAAATTCCGTCGACACGGAGTCTATTGGTAGAAATCACCTGTCTTTCGTTGCACTCGGGCAAATCTGCGCATACGAGGAAATGCTCGGAGGTGGGCGGGAGTTGTGGGCGATTCGCCATGGCTTATCAGAGAGTTAGAGGATGAGTCCTTTCCCTCCGCCATTTTTTCCCATGCCACTTCGCTTCGCTCACAGCCCCGACAGGGCGGCCTTCCGATCGGCTGCGCAGTCGGTCACCTGGCATCAGCGCAGGTTGCGGGCGTATCTGCTCTTGTCGGCGCCAGCGGCGCCGTGAATCTGGCGCAGGGGCCAATCCTGAATGGTCTTCGGCACCTCGGCGCCGGGGCGGGGTTTCGCGTACAGGTAGCCTTGGGCGAAATCGCAGCCGGCTTCGCGCAGACGCGTCATCTGCTCGGTGTTCTCGACCCCTTCCGCGGTCACGTGAATGCCCATGGCGTGGCCGAGATTCACGATGGCCGAGACGATCGCGGCGTCGCCGTCGTCGCAGGTGAGGTTCTGAACGAAGCTCTGGTCGATCTTGATGTGGTCGACCGGGAACTGCTTGAGGTGGATCAGCGAGGCGAAGCCCGTCCCGAAATCGTCGAGGGCGATGGAGACGCCGGCCTTGTGCAACTCGCTCAGGATGAAGGACGCCGTCGCCGTGCGACGCGCCAGGAAGACCGTTTCCGTGACCTCGACCTCGAAATGCGCCGGGGGCAGGCTCAAACCCGCCAAAAACGAACTCAGCGCTGGATAAAAACTGGGGGCAACGTCACAGTTTCTATCCAGCGCGGAGTTCGCTCCGGCGGTAGGC
>DAIMKE010001081.1:0-2918 GCA_036721875.1 Bradyrhizobium sp.
GTCATGACGCGATCAATGCCGGCGTGGGTAATCAGGTTCGCCACCAGCTTGGCTGAAATCGGTGCACGCGAGCCGACCTTTCGATCCTGCCGGGCGTAGCCGAAATAGGGGATCACCGCGGTGATGCGGCGCGCGGATGACCGGCGCAACGCATCAGTGATGATCAGGAGTTCCATCAGATGGTCATTGGCCGGATACGACGTCGACTGGATGATGAACGCATCCGAGCCGCGCACGTTCTCGAGCACCTCGACGAAAATCTCGTTGTCGGCAAAACGGCGGACGCTGGCCTTGGTCAGCGGCAGATCCAACCCTTCGGCGATGGCCTTGGCCAGAGCAGGATTGGAGTTACCGGCGACCAGCTTGATCGAGCCGTTCTTGGCCGCCATCGACGCTTCTCCTCGCGCCTTGCTGGATACGACGTTCAGCATATCGAGAAATCCTCGGGAAACCGGCGCGTTTCAATGGGCGAGGAGATATCAGGCAGGGGGCTTGGCTGGCAACCCGTTGCCGCCGTTTTCCCGACCAAAAATGGGCCGTTCCGGGACTTTGCGGGCCGGTTTATTGGGCGCTGAAACCGAGCGCGGCGACGCCGGGAGCATCCTGAACGGGTACGACACCTTCGGCACTCGCCACCGCGGGGCCGCTCTGGCGTGACGGGGCGGGAGCAGGCGCAGGGTCCTGGGTCCCGTTGATCATGCCGGAAAGGCCGCTGAAGCCGGCTTGCGCGATCTTCCGCAGCACCAGGTCGTCGGCCGCAGCCCATGCGTCGCGCCCGGACTTGCCGCCCGGTTCTTCGCCGGAAAGCCGCAGCGCACGCTGCTGGTTGTTGTCATAGACGTCCCAGACCCATGCGATCACGGTCCGTCCGCGCACCACCTGTGCGGAGAGATAGCTGCGCACGCGATAGGAAGCGCCGCCCTCGCGCGAGACGATCGAGAGATTTCGCAGTTTCGATTCGCTGTCGAGAACGCTGACCATGCGGTCGAATACCTGCGGCGGCGGACCGTCGATCGATTCGAACGCCACGGTAGAGGTGCCACCGCCTCCGGTCGAAGCCATCGCATACGAATTGCTGGCGCCGCCGCCTGCACAGCCGCCGAGCGCGCTGGCTGCGACCAGAAGCGCCGCCGCAACGGCCGCGCGCGCCGCAATTGTCTTGTTCTGAAACAGCGAAACGATGGTGTGCATCATCACCCCTGCGATATCGTTAAAATGCGTTAAGGTCTAGGGCAGGCGGCGCACAGTCTCGGCAAAAAGTAAATTCGCGTCCGGAACGCCAGATTCGCGCCGCATTGCAGGAATTTTCACCTCACAGGATGATGCGCATGCGCGCCTTTGTTCTCGATGCCTATGGCGCAATCCCGGATCATGTCCGGCTCGCCAATATCGCCGATCCCGTCGCAGGTCCGGACGAGGTCCTGATCGAAATTCATGCCGCCAGTCTCAATCCGATCGACTTCAAGATCGTTCGTGGCGATCTGAAGCGTGTCTCCAGGTATCGCCTGCCGCGCCCGTTGGGGTTCGATGCCAGTGGCGTCGTGCTGTCGGCCGGCGCGCGGGCCACGCGCTTCAAGCCGGGCGATGCGGTCTATGCGCGCGCCCCACGCGATGCCATCGGTACCTTCGCCGAACGGATTGCGCTGCCGGAGAAGTTCGTGGCGAGCAAGCCGATGGCCACTTCCCATGCAGAGGCCGCATCGCTGCCGCTGGTCGGGTTGACCACGCTTCAGGGCTTTGCCCGCGTCAAGGCGCGCGCAGGCCAGCGCATCCTGATCCACGCCGGCGCCGGCGGGATCGGCACCTTCGCCATTCAATATGCAAGGCATCTCGGCCTTCACGTCACCACGACCACGAGTTCGAAGAATGTCGACTTCGTCAAATCGCTCGGCGCCGACAGGGTCATTGCCTACGACCGCGAGAACTATCTCGAACAGGGCGGCGGCTACGATATCGTCTACGACACGCTCGGCGGGGCGTTTACGGTCGACGCCTTCAGGCTGGTGAAGCGCGGCGGGGCCGTGATCTCGCTGAGCGGTCCGCCCGATCGCGATTTCGCCCGGCGCGAGGGCGCGGGCTGGCTGGTCCGCGCGGCGATCTGGCTGATGAGCCGCAAGGTCTATGCCGCGAGCGCAGAGGCCGGCGCAAGCTATTGCTGGTTCTTCACCGAGCCGAGCGGCGACCAGTTGCGCGAGATCGCTGCGCTGGTCGATTGCGGTGCAATCAAGCCGGTGATCGACCGTGAATTTCCGTTCGAGCAACTGCCGGCAGCGCTCAGCTATCTCGAGGCGGGGCGGGCGCGCGGCAAGGTGGTGTTAAAGGTGAGGTAGCGAATTTACTCGCTCGTCAACGCAATCGCGTGAACGTGGCGGCCGTAGTCCGGCTCTTTCCGGTGCACCGAGCGGCGGTAGCTGTAGAAGCGCGGGTCGGAGTAGGTATCGACGCCGATGTCGTCGATCATCAGCACGCCGGCATTTTCCAGCCGCATGCGGATGAAGCCGGCGAGATCGAACATCGCATGGCCGTCGCGAACCGACGGAACGAAGAACGATCTGTTCCCGCCGTCGGCATCGAGGAAACGTTCCACGAATTCGCCGCCGACCTCGTAGGAGTGCTGGCGGATCAAGGGGCCGATCGCGGCGACGATGCCGCTACGCTCGGCGCCGAGCTTTTCCATCGCCTCGATGGTGGATTCGACCACGCCTGTCAGCGCGCCCTTCCAGCCGGCATGGGCGGCGCCGATCACGCGCGCGCCGGCATCGGCGAACAGGATCGGGCCGCAATCGGCGGCAGTGACGCCGATGGCGATGCCTTCCGTGCGCGTGACGATGGCATCGGCGCGGGGGCGCGTGTCGCTGGGCCACGGCCCTGTCGCCACGACAGCGTCGGGGGAGTGGACCTGGTGCACGCTGATGAAG
>DAIMKE010001082.1:0-2911 GCA_036721875.1 Bradyrhizobium sp.
TGACGCCGGGCTTTTCCGCCGATTGCCTGGAGACGCTGGAGGAGATCGCGCAGGAAAACGCCGAGATCTTCAAGCACAATGGCGGCGAGCAATTTGCCGCAATTCCCTGCCTCAATGACAGCGATCCCGGCATGGACGTGATTCGCCAGCTCGTGCTCCGCGAGCTGCAAGGCTGGATCTAGGCGGCTGGACCTCAATCCCCGTTGAGAAATTGGCATTTGCCGCCATTGGTGAACATCTGGTGGCCGGCCGACTGTTCCCCAACTATATAACAGTAGTCCGGAAACAGCCGGCTGAACCGGCGCTGCAATTTTGCCGACCAAGAGAGACCGCGCCCGGCGACGCATCTTGCCGGCTTTGGAGGGGTTCGATGTCCGGTTTCGATATCTTCGCGATTGTCTTTGTTCTGCTCGTCATCGTCACGCTGTTCGCCGGCGTCAAGACCGTGCCGCAGGGGTATGACTGGACCATCGAGCGGTTCGGCAAGTACACCCGCACGCTTTCACCGGGCTTGAACATCATCGTGCCCTATTTCGACCGCGTCGGCCGCAAGATGAACATGATGGAGCAGGTGATCAACATTCCCGAGCAGGAAGTGATCACCAAGGACAACGCCACCGTGACGGTGGACGGCGTCGCGTTCTTCCAGGTGTTCGACGCCGCCAAGGCGAGCTACGAGGTCGCCCATCTGGAGCAGGCGATCATCGTCCTGACCATGACCAACATCCGTTCGGTGATGGGATCGATGGACCTCGACCAGGTGCTGTCGCATCGCGACGAGATCAACGAGCGGCTGCTGCGCGTGGTGGACGCCGCGGTGTCGCCGTGGGGACTGAAGGTCAACCGCATCGAGATCAAGGACATCGTGCCGCCGGCCGACCTCGTCGAAGCCATGGGCCGGCAGATGAAGGCCGAGCGCGTCAAGCGCGCCGACATCCTGCAGGCCGAGGGCCAGCGGCAGTCGGAAATTTTGCGCGCGGAAGGCGCCAAGCAGGGGCAGATCCTGCAGGCCGAAGGCCGCAAGGAGGCTGCGTTCCGCGACGCCGAGGCGCGCGAACGTTCCGCGGAGGCCGAGGCCAAGGCGACGCAGATGGTGTCTGAAGCCATTGCCAAGGGCGACGTCGCCGCGCTGAACTATTTCATCGCCGATAAATACATCAAGGCGTTTGGGCAACTGGCCGACTCGCCGAACCAGAAGATCATCATGCTGCCGATTGAGGCGACCAGTATTCTGGGTTCGCTGGCCGGCATCGGCGAGATCGCCAAGGCCACCTTCGGCGAAGCCGCGGCGTCAGCCGCCGCACGGCGGACGGGATCGGTGCCAAACACCTCGCCGCCCCCGGTCGCGCCGCAGCGATAGGGACGTTATACTGTTCGACCTGAGGTTCGTGTCATGACCGAAATGTTTACGACGTTGGGCAACTGGAACTGGCTCATCTTCGGCTTCATCCTGATGGCGCTGGAGCTGCTGGCGCCGGGCGTCTTCATGTTCTGGCTCGGGCTTGCGGCGCTACTGGTCGGATTGCTGTCTTTCGTGATCAACCCGTCCTGGCAAACGCAGCTTCTGATGTTTGCGGTGTTTGCTGTCGCGGCCGTGCCGGCGTGGCGGCATTTTGCGCGTGCCGCTTCCAGCAAGAGCGACAGCAATCCGTTCCTCAACCGGCGCACCGAAGCGATGGTCGGCCGGGAGTTCACGCTGGAGAAGCCGATCGTCAATGGCTCCGGCACGGTGCGGATCGACGACACGATCTGGCGCGTCGCCGGCCCCGACACACCCGCCGGCAGCCGGGTCAAGGTCGTGCAGGCCGACGGCGCCAGCCTGACGGTGGCCGTGGCTTAATTCGGGACCTGCTTGCTCCACCGCTCCGCAAATCGGCTGAGCGGGAGGAGGGTCTGGTTCAACTCCTTGCCCAGTTCGGTCAAACGATAGCCATCGCCTTGCGCGAGTTCGATGAGGCCGGCCTCGCGCAGCTCCGACAATCTGGTCTGCATCACCGTCGGCGAAGCTTCATCGCAGGCCGTGCGCAGCGCGCGCGACGTCAGCGATCCCTCGCGCAGCTCCCACATGATCCGCAACGTCCAGCGGCGGCCCAGCAGATCCAGCAACGCCATGATCGGGCGGCCGGATCGCGAGCCCCGAACGGTCTTCTTCGCGGCGGCAGCCTGTTTCGGCATCGAAGTTCCCTCTTGCGGTTTGCTACGGAATATGTAGCGTATTGCTACGTTTATTGTAGCAAAGGAGTTGACCGTGTCCCAGCCCATGCCGCGCATCGCGCCGCTGCGACCGCCTTATGCACTGGAGATTCAAGGGCAGTTCGACCGGATCATGCGCGGCGCGCCGCCGCTGATGCTGTTTCGGGTCATGGCGGGCAACGCCCGCGCTTGGGAGAAATTCCGCGCCGGCAGTTTGCTGGACCGCGGGACGCTAAGCTTGCGGGAGCGCGAGATCGTCATCGACCGCACCTGCGCAAGAACGGATTGCGAGTATGAATGGGGCGTGCATGTCGCGACATTTGCGGAAGCCGCGCACCTGACGGAGGAGCAGGTCCGCGCCACCGTGCGCGGCGCTGGCACCGACGCATGCTGGTCGGCCGCGGAGCAGGCCTTGATTGTGGCGGTCGATGCGCTGCACGAGCGGGCAACGCTCAGCGACGCCGAATTCACCGCGCTATCGGCGCATTACGACGAGGCGAAGATTTTCGAGATCATCCTGCTGTGCGGCTTTTATCGCACCGTGTCCTATCTCGCCAACGGCCTGGCGCTGCCGCTGGAAGAGAAGG
Organism: Bradyrhizobium sp.; assembly: GCA_036721875.1. Classification (GTDB taxonomy): domain Bacteria; phylum Pseudomonadota; class Alphaproteobacteria; order Rhizobiales; family Xanthobacteraceae; genus Bradyrhizobium. Next base: position 2,781 of record DAIMKE010001082.1, read on the forward strand.
CTGCGCGATTTCCGAAGTGATGGAGCCGTAGGGTGGGCCAGCCGAAGGCGTAACCCAACGACCTGCGAAGAAAGATGGTGGGTTACGGCTTCGCCTAATTTTACTGCGTCATAGTCGCCGCCGGGTTGTTG
>DAIMKE010001083.1:0-2909 GCA_036721875.1 Bradyrhizobium sp.
CTGCTGTCCGGCTCGAAGGCACAACAACGCACCTGCGCCCATGATGGCAAAGACGGCGACCTACATCCCCGGGGCGGAATATGTCGAGCTCGCCGGCGTGGGGCATCTCGCCAACCTCGAGCGCCCCGGTGCCTTCGACGAAGCTCTCGGCCGCTTCCTGAACTCCGTTACGAGCAAAGCGTGAGGTGATTGCGCAATGACCATGCAAGTCAGCAAGACTATCAGCGCAACCGACAAGGTCGTGCTCGATGCGCCGATCTTCGATCCCGCCGCGTTCCGCCTGAGCGACGAGCAGGCCGGCATCATTGCGCGCGCCCGCGAGATCGGCCAGAGCGTGTTCGCCGGTCGCGCCGCGACCTACGATCGCGAGGCGATCTTCCCGACCGAAAACTATCGCGATCTGCATCGCGTCGGCCTGCTCGGCATCGCCGTCCCCAAGAAGCACGGTGGTCTCGGCGCAAATTACCAGACCTATGCATTGGCGGCAGCCGAGATCGGCCGCTATTGCGGCGCGACTGCGCTGACCTGGAACATGCATGTGTGCTCGACCCTATGGTCGGGCCCGCTGGCCGACGATCTCGACATGGATGAGCAGACGCGCGCCGAGCACGAGCGGCGGCGCGCCGTTCACTACAAGCGCATTGTCGAGGACGGCGCGATCTACTCGCAACCCTTCTCCGAAGGTGGTGCGGCGGCTGCGGGCGGCGTTGCTTTCGGAACGGAGGCAAAGCCGGTTGCGGGGGGCTGGATCGTCAACGGCAAGAAAATATTCGCCTCGCTCTCCGGCCACGCCGACTATTACGGCGTGCTTTGCACCGAGATCGAGCAGGGCGAGAAGGCATCGCGACGCAACACGCTCTATCTGGCCATCCCCGCCAAGTCGGAAGGGGTCTCGGTCGTCGGCGATTGGGATCCGCTCGGCATGCGCGGCACGGTCTCGCGGACGCTCCTGTTCAAGGACGTGTTCGTGCCGGAGGATTCCGCGCTGATGCCGCGCGGCGTCTATTTCCAGGCTGCGATGCGCTGGCCGCACATGTTCCTGACGCTGTCGCCGACCTATATGGGCCTCGCGCAAGCCGCCTATGACTTCACCGTGCGCTACCTTCGGGGCGAGGTGCCCGGCATGCCGCCGGTCAAGCGGCGGATGTATCCGACCAAGCAGATCGCCGTCGCGCAGATGCAGATCAAGCTGGAGCAGATCAAGGGTATCTGGTTCCAGGCCGTCACCGAAGCCTGCGCAAATCCGAGCAAGGAGCAGGTGCTCCGAGCCTATGCCGCACAATATTCGGTGATGGAGGGCGCCAATGAGCTTGCCGCGCTCGCGATCCGAACCTGCGGCGGTCAGGCCATGCTCCGGTCGCTGCCACTGGAGCGGATCTACCGCGACAGCCGCTGCGGCTCGCTGATGCTGCCCTGGACCGCGGAGCTCTGCCTCGACCGGATCGGACGCGAAGCGCTGTACGAGGCTGGTGAAACGGACGAGTGACCGTGGATCTCTGCAGTCTGATCGATCGCAACGCGGCGTTCGCGCCAGATAAGACAGCCATCGCCTTCGAAGGGAATCGGCTGAGCTACGCGGCGTTCGCCGCACGCATCGAGCGAACCGCGACCGCCCTGAAGCGGGAGTTCGGCATCGGCCGCGGCGACCGTGTCGCGATCCTGAGCCTGAACCGGCCGGACTATCTGGTTCTGCTATACGCCTGCGCGCGGCTCGGGGCGATGCTGGTACCGCTGAACTGGCGGCTGGCGGTGGCCGAGCAGTTGTTCATTCTCAACGATGCAGGCGCCAAGGTCCTGGTGCTCGAGCAGGCTTTCGGGGGAGTTATTCCCGAACTGGCGCAGACCGCGCCAGGGGTATCTGTCGTCGGCCTCGATTTCGAGCCGCCACGTGGGGTGACATTCGAAGCGCTGCTGGATCGCAGCCAGGGCAGCGACCGCAACCAGCACACCGATCTCTCCTGCCCTCTCCTGATCGTCTACACGTCAGGAACGACGGGACGACCAAAAGGCGCAGTGCTGCGTCAGGAGGCGTTGTTCTGGAACGGCGTCATGAGCCAGCACATGCACAACATGACGTCCGACGATCACGTGCTGACGATTTTGCCGTTCTTTCATGTCGGCGGTCTCAACATCCAGACCACGCCTGCGCTCCAGCTCGGCGCAACCGTCACGATCCACGCCCGTTTCACGCCGGATACCGCGCTTGCGGCCATCGAACGGGAGCGACCGACTCTGACCGTGATGGTGCCGGCGGTCATTCAGGCCGTAAGCGAGCATCCCGCATGGACGACGACCGATCTCTCATCACTCAAGGCAGTGGCAACCGGTTCGACCATCGTGCCGCCGCAACTGATCCAGCGTTTCGTCGCACGCGGCGTACCCGTGCTTCAGGTCTATGGCTCGACGGAAACCTGTCCCATTGCCGTCTATACTCGGCTCGGGGGCGACCTCTCGCGAGCGGGGTCGACCGGCCTTGCCGGCCTGTGCTGCGAAGCCAAGGTAGTCGATCATTCCGGCAACGAACTGCCCGCGGGCACGCCGGGCGAGATCGCGGTGCGCGGGCCCAACGTGTTCTTCGAATATTGGGGCAATGAGGCCGCAACGCGCGACGCGCTGCACGATGGCTGGTATCGCACCGGCGATATCGGCCTGTGCGATACCGACGGCTATTTCTGGGTCCGCGACCGCAAGAAGAACATGATCATATCCGGCGGGGAGAACGTCTACCCGGCCGAGGTCGAGCGCGTTCTGCTCGAACATCCCGATGTCAGCGAATGCGCCGTGATCGGCCGGCCCGACCCGCGCTGGGACGAGGTGCCGGTCGCCTATGTCATTGCGAGATCCGGCTGCCAACTCGGAACGGACGAATTGAGGGCGCATCTCCAGGCGCAACTCGCGCGCTACAAGGT
>DAIMKE010001084.1:0-2906 GCA_036721875.1 Bradyrhizobium sp.
GGTCAGCACCTTGTAGCGCTCGCGTGGCGTCAGGTCGCTGGCGGCGTATTCCATGCTAGCTCCGGGGCAAGCCGTCATTGCCGGGTTTGGGCCCGGCAATCCATCAATCCTGAAGCAATGTTCCATTCGATGGATGCGCGGGTCAAGCCCGCGCATCACGCGTTGAGATCAAGCCATGCTCAGCTCGTGCCGGCCGACCACCATCCAGTGCACTTCATCGGGACCGTCGGCGAAGCGGAGGTGGCGGACGTCCTGGTACATTTCGCCGAGCTGGCTCCATTGCGAAATGCCCGTCGCGCCGTGCATCTGGATCGCCTGGTCGATGATCTTGCAGGTGCGCTCCGGCACCATGGCCTTCACCATGCTGACCCAGATCCGCGCTTCCTTGTTGCCGAGCACGTCCATCGCTTTCGCAGCCTTGAGCACCATCAGCCGCATCGCCTCGATTTCGCAGCGCGCCTGCGCGATGATCTGCAAATTGCCGCCGAGATGGGCGATCTTCTTGCCGAAGGCCTCGCGGGTCAGGCCGCGCGACACCATCAGGTCGAGCGCCTTTTCCGCCTTGCCGATGGTGCGCATGCAGTGATGGATGCGGCCCGGTCCGAGGCGGACCTGCGAGATTTCGAACCCGCGGCCTTCGCCCAGCAGCATGTTCTCTTTCGGTACCTTGCAATTGTTGAAGCGCAGATGCATGTGGCCGCGCGGCGCGTGATCGTGGCCGAACACGTGCATCGGGCCCAGGATCTCGACGCCGGGGGTATCGATCGGCACCAGGATCTGCGACTGCTGCTTGCTCGGCGGCGCATCGGGATTGGTCTTCACCATCACGATCATGATCTTGCAGCGCGGATCGCCGGCGCCTGAGATGTAGTATTTCTCGCCGTTGATCACCCACTCGTCGCCGACGAGTTTTGCGGTGGTCGAGATGTTCTTCGCGTCGGAGGAGGCGACGTTCGGTTCGGTCATCGCATAGGCGGAACGGATCTCGCCGGCGAGCAGCGGCTTCAGCCACTTTTCCTTCTGTTCCTTGGTGCCGACGCGCTCCAGCACCTCCATGTTGCCGGTATCCGGCGCTGAGCAGTTCATGGTCTCCGAGGCCATCGGATTTTTCGCAAGCTCGACCGCGATATAGGCGTAGTCGAGATTTTTCAGGCCCTGGCCGGTTTCGTCGTCGGGCAGAAAGAAGTTCCAGAGGCCTTCCTCCTTGGCCTTGTCCTTGGCCTTCTGCAGCACCGCGAGCTGCTCGGGCGTAAAGCTCCAGCGGTCTTTCTTGCCTTCGCCGAGCCGCATGAACTCGACCGACATCGGGTCGACCGTCTCGCGGATGAACTTCTTGACGTGCTCGTACAGCGGACGAACCTCGTCCGACATCCTGAGATCGTTGAGTTCCTCGCCCGGATTGAGGTTGTAGGTCGTGGTTCTCGGGATATAGGCGTGTTTCATGGATTATTTCCTCCCATTTGCGCAGGACTCATCGGTCTGCGGGCGCGCGCTCAGGCTCGTTGGCCGGCAATGTAGACGCGAGGGCAGCGCTTGTACAAGCGCGGGAAATGCGCGGCGATTTTCCGCCGCGTGGCAAGTGGTATTGCAAGACCCTCATGCGAGACGCCGCCGTCGCGGCGCCTCGGGATGAGGTCCGACGGCTTACGATGCCATCCGGTGCATCGCGCAGATCTTGTTGCCGTCGAGATCGCGCAGGTAGGCGAGGTAGAGTTTGCCGGCCGGGCCTTCGCGAACGCCCGGCGGGTCTTCGCAGGTCGTGCCGCCATTGGCGAGGCCGGCCGCGTGGAATGCATCCGCCTGCTCGGGCGAACTGGCCAAGAAGCCGATGGTGCCGCCATTGGCAGCGGTCGCAGGCTCGCCGTTGATCGGCTTCGACACCGAGAAGGTTCCGGTCTTGGTGAAGTAGAAAATGCGGTGGCGGTCCACCTTGGCTGGCCGCACCTCGAGCGTGCCGAGCAGCGCGTCATAGAATGCTTTGGCCTTTTCGAGGTCGTTGGTGCCGATCATCACATGCGAAAACATCTCTTCGATACCTCCCGGTTTTCAAGGACGAGCAGCCTTCGATGCGTTTGCGCTTTTCGAGGAGTCCCCCCGGGCTGCTGTCGGCGGGCACTGTAGACGGCGCTGTTGGCGTTGCACAAGCAGGCCCGTTAACCGTTCGGAGGCAGGGGAATTACCGAAAGCCTGCAAATTACGGCCTGTTAATCTGCCCCCACGGCCGTTCTTGCCGACCGGCGCGGCGCGACGACGCACCGCGGCCTCTTGAAGCGCCGCCGGGTGAGTTCCTACCTCTGGGATACCAGCCGCGGCGTTTCTGCCCGGGGGCAAGGAGACGACAATGAGCTATCTGAAGACTGCCATTCTGTTGGCCGGTCTTACCGGCCTCTTCATGGGCGTCGGCTATCTGATCGGCGGCGCCAGCGGTGCCCTGATCGCGCTCGTGATCGCCGCCGCGACCAACCTGTTTGCCTACTGGAATTCGGACCGCATGGTGCTGTCGATGTACGGCGCCCATGAGGTCGACCAGCGCACGGCGCCGGACCTCTTCAATCTCGTGGCCGAACTTGCCGGCCGCGCCGGCCTGCCGATGCCGCGGGTGTTCATCATGGACGAGGAGCAGCCCAACGCGTTTGCGACCGGGCGCAATCCGCAGAACGCGGCGGTTGCCGTCACCAGGGGCCTGATGCATTCGCTCAGCCGCGAGGAACTCGCCGGCGTGATTGCGCACGAGCTCGCGCACATCAAGAACCACGACACGCTGCTGATGACCATCACCGCGACGATTGCCGGCGCGATCTCGATGGTGGCGCAGTTCGGCATGTTCTTCGGCGGCAACCGCGACAGCAGTTCGGGCGGCGGCGGCATGGGCATCATCGGCACGCTGGCCATGGTGATCCTTGCGC
>DAIMKE010001085.1:0-2901 GCA_036721875.1 Bradyrhizobium sp.
CCGTATTTCTTCAGGAGGTTGCGGGTGAAGTCGCGATGCTGCGGCGAGATCCGCGCTTCCAGGCTTTTCCAGGTGACGTCCTTTTCGCCCGCGGTCGAGATGTTTTCCGGGATCAGCACGTCGAGGCCGTAGGGCTTGCCGTCGGTGTGGTCGTCGATCCATTTCAGTTCCTGCTCGATCGTCTCCGGCGAGTGCGCGGTCGCGCCCAGCACGCCAAAGCCGCCGGCGCGACTGACGGCCGCCACCACGTCGCGGCAATGGCTGAAGGCCAGCAGCGGAAACTCAATTCCCAGCATGTCGCAGATCGGCGATTTCATGGCGGACGCTCCCTGTGGCGGCCGTTCGCCTGCCGCTCATTGTTGGTTCGGATGTTGGCCGAACGCTAACCTATCGGAGGCTGTGAAGCCAAGTGTATTGGCGAGATCCTCATCCCAGAGGAGCACACATTCCACCTCGCAAAATATGCAATGGCACTCGGCGGATTTGCGTCTTGCGCTTTGGCGCTGCGGCAGGAATGCTGTCGGACAAATCAAGAGAGTATTCAAGGGAGTCTTCATGTCCGTACCGCCACCTGCCGCCTCCAAACCAATCGAGACCTACGACGTCGTCGTGGTCGGCGCGGGTTTTGCCGGCATGTACATGCTGCACCGGTTGCGCGAGCAGGGCATGACGGCGCGGGTCTACGAGCAGGGCTCCGGTGTCGGCGGCACCTGGTACTGGAACCGCTATCCCGGCGCGCGCTGCGACGTCGAGAGCATGCAGTATTCCTATTCGTTCTCGGAGGAATTGCAGCAGGAGTGGGACTGGAGCGAGCGCTACGCACCGCAGCCCGAGATCCTGAAATATGCCAATCACGTCGCCGACCGCTTCAACCTGCGTTCGGACATCCAGTTCAACACTCGCGTCGAGCGCGCTGCCTTCGATGAGACGACCTCGTCGTGGTCGGTCGCGACCTCCGACGGCAACACGGTGACGGCCAAATTCGTCGTGCTCGCCACCGGCTGCCTGTCGAATGCGCGGATGCCGGACATCAAGGGCCTCGATCGATTCAAGGGCAAGGTTTACCACACCGGCCACTGGCCGCATGAGGAAGTCGACTTTACCGGCCAGCGTGTCGGCGTCATCGGCACCGGCTCGTCAGCCATCCAGTCGATCCCTGTCATTGCCGAGCAGGCGAGCCACCTGACGGTGTTCCAGCGCACCGCGAACTTCTCCATCCCCGCCCGCAATGCCGCGCTCAGCGCGGAGGAGCGGCAGAAATTCCGCGACCATTATCCCGAGATCCGGCGCTTCGCGCGCGAGATGGCGAAGAACGGCATCTATACCGAGTTGCCCGACCGCGGCGCGCTCGACGACGGCGACAACGAGCGCCGCTCGAGATACCAGGCGCGCTGGGACCGCGGCGGGCTCACCTTCATGTCGGTCTACAACAACCTCGCGCTGGATCAGGCGGCCAACGACACTGCCGCCAGTTTCGTCCGCGAGAAGATCGCCGAGATCGTCAAGGATCCACCGACCGCAAAGCTGCTGCAGCCGAACAATCATCCGATCGGCTCCAAGCGCATCTGCATCGATACGGATTATTTTGCGACCTTCAACCGTCCCAACGTGACGCTGGTGGATATCAAGTCCAGCCCGATCGAGGAGATCACCGAAAACGCGGTCCGCACCGGTGGCAAGGATTACGGGGTCGATGCGCTGGTGCTGGCCACCGGCTTCGACGCGATGACGGGATCGGTGGCGAAGATCGACATTCGCGGCCGGGGCGGAGAGACGCTGAATCAGAAATGGGCGGCGGGGCCGCGCACGTATCTCGGCTTGATGAGCGCGGGCTTTCCCAATCTCTTCGTCATCACCGGTCCCGGCAGTCCCTCGGTGCTGTCGAACATGATCGTCTCGATCGAGCAGCACGTCGACTGGATCACGGATTGCCTGGCCTATATGCGCGAGCAGGGCTTCGACACCATGGAGGCAGCGACCGACGCCGAAGATAAATGGGTCGACCACGTCAACGAGGTCGCCCACACCACGCTCTATCCGCAGGCCAATTCCTGGTACATGGGTGCCAACGTCCCCGGCAAGCCCAGGATCTTCATGCCGTATATCGGTGGCGTCGGTTCGTACCGGCAGATATGCAACGACGTTGCGGCGAAAGGGTATGAGGGGTTTGTGATGGAGCGCGCCGAGCAGCCGCGGAGGGTGGCGGCGTCCTGAACCGTCAGCCGCGCAATCGCCTGCCCAGAACCTCAACGAAACGATCAGCGTCGCCCTCGTCGTTATAGACGTGCGGCGACACGCGCATGCGCCCGAGGCGCGGGGCGACGTAGATGTCTTCGCTGGCCAGTCCCTCGACGAGGCCTGCCGGCATGCCGCCCTCGAAGGCGAGGCTCAATATATGCGGCGCCCGCAGATGCGGCTCCGGCATGCTGACGCCGAGCCCGCGCACGCCTGCTGCTATCCGCGCTGTCAGCATCGCAAGGCGCTGCGCGACGGCTGCCGGACCCCAATCGGCCAGCATCTCCATGCCGATCGAGGCCATCTCCATCGAGATGAAATGATCGCGCTCGCCCATGTCGAAACGCCTGGCATCGCCGACGTAATCGAGATCGCCGAAATACACCGCGTTCTCGGCGCGCACGTTGCGGCGGCCGGCGGAAGTCTGCTCCAGCGGGATGCCGCCTTGATGGCGCTTCGCAACATAGAGAAAAGTGCGGCCGTATGGGCCGAGCAACCATTTGTAGGTCGGGAAGATCACAAAATCCGGATCGAGGCGCGCCACATCCATCGCCAGCACGCCGGCGCTTTGGGTCGCGTCCACGAGAAAGGCGCCGCCCCGCTTCCGGAGCGCCGCACGGACTTTTTCGACGTCGATCAGCCCGCCATCCGACCAGTTCACCGAGG
>DAIMKE010001086.1:0-2901 GCA_036721875.1 Bradyrhizobium sp.
CGCCTGGTTGGTGCGCGACGGCAGCGCGCCCTCGCGCATCCGTCCGGCGCTCGGCCAGCCGGTTTCGCCGATCAGTATCTCCTTGTTCGGAAACGCCACCGCCATCCGCTTGCGGATGTCGTCGACATGGCCGGCGGCGAATTTGGCGCGCACCGGCATGTCCTCCCAGTACGGCAGGATGTGGATGGTGACGAAGTCGACGGCCTCGTAGATCTCGCGGTTGCGCAGCCAGAATTCCCAGACGTCGGCATAGGTCACGGGCACCGTGACCCGCGACTTGACCGAGCGGATGTTGGCCGCGAGGTCGGAGGCGGTCATCTCGCCGCGCAGCAGCACCTCGTTGCCGACCACCAGCCCGGTAATGACGCCGGGGTGCTCCTTGGTCAGTTCGATGGCGATCGCGATCTGGGCGAGGTTCTTGATCCGGTTGCTGGAGAGCCAGATGCCCTGAATGACCTTCAGCCCGACCTTGGCGGCCAGCGCCGGAACCTGGTCGAGCCCGTTCTCGATCGAATAGGTCCGCACGCAGCCGGTGATCTTGGCGAGCTGCGCCAGGTCCTGGGCGATCTGTTCGGGCGCAATCTGCGTGGTCGGCACCAGGGGCGTCTGCGCCCCCCGGAACGGGGCGTAGGAGACGCATTGCAGCTTTGCATTCGGATCGATCGGGGCGCGCGCCAGTGTAATCGGCGTGGCCATCCACCACCAAAGGGCCGCGATCATACCTAGCGATGACAGGAGAAGCGCCAGCGGCGTACGAAGAGAAATCAGTTCCATCCTCCGGGCGGGGACCGTCGATTAGCCGTTCATGGCCGATCTGCCAAGGTACAGCATACCCCTATTCCCGCGTCAGCCCTGCGGCAGTTTTACCACGGCGCGATAAAGTTGTGAGTTTGCTGGACAAAATCCAAAATACCCGGCATTTGAATCGCGTGACGTCTCCGCCGCAATGGAGACCTAATTGGACGGCAACTAGCCAGCCACCACATCAGCCGCCTCCGGCAGGTGGAAACTAATCGGGGAAAGTATGCGTCGACGGGTGTCTGGAGTTTCGGTTTTGCGCCACTTCGCAGCTGCGGGCCTCGTCGCCGGCCTGGCCTTCCTGATCGGATCGGGCGGAGCGCTGGCCCAGAGCGGAAGCCCGGCGCCGCAGGAACAATCCAAGCAGCCCCCCGCCAATGCCGCCGACGCCAGCAAGGACAACCAGCGCAAGACCGACGAATTCGTCGAGGCCTCGCAGGCCATCAACGGCCCGGCCGGCAACCCCGAATGCGTCTGGCTCGGCCGGCGCGTGGTCAGCCTGATGTGGCGCGACGACCTCGATACCGCGTTCCGCCATCTCGACCTGTACGACCGCTTCGGCTGCCCCGGCGGGCATGTCCAGGCCGCCTTCCGCTGCCTGACCCGATTCGGCGGGCAGATCGATCCCAAGGTCGCCGAAACGCTCTCCAGCCGTATCCATGCCTGCTGGATCAATCCGGGCGCCCAGCCCCAGGCCGCCGCGGCGGCCAACCCCGCGCCTGCAACGCCAGCCGCGGCCCGGCGCGGCACCTGCGCCCGCGCCGTCCCCCTCGCCGGCCCCCGCCGCGCCAGCGCCCGCGGCGAAGTAGCTGCGGCGAAATAACCGTACGGCATTCAGGAGACGTTCACAGGAACGATCCTATTTATCCGGCGTTGGCAGCCAGCGGCCCTTAAAAAGCCGACCTTAAAAAAGTCATGGCGTCATACCAGTTGTGAATTCGCGCGGCAGGATTATCCTCATCGTGCCGCAGTGCCGGTCGAGCCCAGGGGACAGGCTCGTTTCCATAAATCGCAGCCCCGTATGGTTTAACTCCCGATGCGTGCCGTCGTAGCCGTCCTGCTGTTTGTCACCGCAGCTCATGCCGGGCTGTGGGGCCTGTTCCAGCAAAAGCAGGAGGCTCCCGATTTCCGCGGCATCCTGCCGAGCGTCTCCTACGCGCCGTTCGAGGGCAGTGCCCATCCCGACGTCGACAACATTCCCCAGATCGAGAAGATCCGCGCCGACCTGAAGAAGCTGTCGACGATGACGCGCGCGATTCGCCTCTACTCCTCGACCGGCGGCGTCGAACTGGTGCCACCGATCGCGGCCGAGTTCGGCCTCAAGGTCACCGTCGGCGCCTGGATCGACAAGAATACCGACCGCAACGAACGCGAGATCGACGCCGCGATCACGCTTGCCAAGCGCAACAGCAACGTCAACGGCATCGTCGTCGGCAACGAAACCATCTACCGCGGCGAGCAGAAGGTCGAAGACCTGATCGAGTTGATCAAGCGGGTGAAGAAGTCGGTCAACGTGCCCGTCACGACCGGCGAAATCTGGAACATCTGGCGCGACAATCCCGAACTCGCCTCCTCGGTCGATTTCGTCGCCGCCCACGTGCTGCCCTACTGGGAAAACTTCACCGACAAGCAGGCGGTCGACCAGGCGACCTACCTCTACGGCCTGCTGCGCGAAAAATTCCCCGGCAAGCGCATCGTCATCGCCGAGTTCGGCTGGCCGAGCGCCGGCTACAACCTGAAGAACGCCGAACCCGGCACGTTCGAACAGGCTTCCGTGCTGCGCAACTTCGTCACCCGCGCCGAAGCGATGGGCATGGAGTACAACATCGTCGAGGCGATCGATCAGCCCTGGAAATTCTTCGAAGGCGGCGTCGGACCCTATTGGGGCATTCTCGACGCCAACCGCGAGCCGAAGTTCTCCTGGACCGGCCCGATCGTCACCGAGAACTACTGGAAACTGGCTACGATCGCGCTGCTGGTCGGCATCCTGATGTCGCTGCCGATCCTCCGGCTCGACCGGCCGACCGTGATGCAGGCGCTGGTGCTGTCGGTGGCAGCCAACGGCGTCGGCGCCGGGGCAGCCACCGTGTTCGCCTACTGGGC
>DAIMKE010001087.1:0-2895 GCA_036721875.1 Bradyrhizobium sp.
ATACAGGTTCAGCGGGAGCATCCCGGCCTTCCCTGCGCAGTGGCTTTACGGCTTACTTCGTGCTCTCCCCAGTGAACGGCTCTTTTGCCACTGTCGCCGTGCAGATACTTCTGCGCGACTTGACGCCAGCACCGCGACGTCAGGACCACACGACTTCGCCGTACGCTTCCCGCGCGTACGTCTCGCGCATTCGGCGTCCACCGCATCCCACCGCGCGTTCGTGACGTGCGCACGCCCCTCTTGACGGGTGAGACGCGCGGATCTGATCACTGATTTGCCCGACGGCGCGAGCGGAATATTTTTATGCGAAGGGATGGACAGGTCTTATTGATTTGCCCGTCGTGTTGAATGGTCGCAGCGGCGAACATCAGATCGTGCTTGCGCAATTGGCGACGCAGTCCGCAGGAAGCAAGAATTGTAGCCCGCATGAGCGCAGCGATATGCGGGTGCTCTCCCGAAATTTCCCCCGGGTATCGCTGCGCTCACCCGGGTTATGTGCACACGGGGTGACATCCGATGCCATTTCCCTGGCTTGATTGTCTTTATCGAGGAGCGCCGGGTTTCGAATCTCCATCTGCGTATTCCGTCAGGATAACGCTCACGGCTCCATATTGCGTTCGAGCTTGAAGGGACATCGGCACATAAAGGTCAAGCGCGTTGATGCGGCCGAAGGTGACGTCAATCTGACCCACATCGGTATTTGGCACCCCGGAGTTTGTTCCTCGTCCTCCGCCGATCAGCCCAGCCAGGGGCTTCAGCACGACACGGCAGATCGTCGTTGGCCCCGAAAAGCCCTTCTGGCTGGTGGAACCGGTTGCTTGCGGCTCCAGCCTGACATCATACCGCCTCAGGCCGTCAAGGATCGACAATGTACGATCGCACGCACCGATTTCCGTCTTGCCTTCGCCCCTCACCGCCGAGATGAGAAGAGCGCTCAAGGGATCGGCGATGGCGGAGAGATGCTTCGTTTCGATTGGGGGATGATCGGATGTCAACACCAGAGGCGGATCAACCGTCATCGTTTTGACGACGCCATCGGCCAGGCCAAGGGCGACTTTTTGCCTGCGCCGACCATTGCGATGATCGAGATTGAATCCAGCAGGGGTCAAGCGGCCCCCTTTGTATGCTCCGTCGGACGTCGCCACCCCGGCCGCATCGCTCAGCAGTCTGGTTGCGCCGGTGGTTTGATAGGTGACGCGAGCTGTGTAGACGCTGCCGCGAACCGCCAGGTCAAGAGTTGCGTTCGCAAAGGGGAGCCCGGCGAACGTTATGGCGTATGAGGCGCGTATATCGCCATCGGCCGCCGCCGCACCGGAAATGGCCAACGATACCCAGCAGATCCCGAGCCCCAAAAGCGCAAAACGTTTCGCCCGGTGGGCACGAAGATCGTCGGCTTTGCGCCGGGCCCGCTGCACGAAGCTCGAGGATAAATTGCGGTCCGACCCGGACGGAGCCTGGCTGACATTGCCTCCAGACCGGCCTCCATCGCCAGGTCGCGCAAAGCGCATGGAATCTTCCTTGACGTCATGCAACATCATTGCAGCGCGAAGTTCGCGCCGGTCAATCTCACCGAGACATCCCACAGACGTGACGCTACGGCGTCATCATCGGCTTGCGGCGGCACGCGCGCGACCGCCGGCGACCCGCGCGTTTCTCCGAGCTTGTCTGGTCCATAGTAACCGCCGGGTACGACGTCTGGAGAGGTCGCCGCGAACAGCGTCGGTAGCGCGCCTTGTGCCGGTGGCTGGAACAAGAACCACAGGAAGGTCCTGGCGAAGCCCGCGAGGCTCATCCTGCCGGCACCATTCGGGATCAAATCGGTCCGCGATATTCCGGGATGGGCGGCAACGCTGGTGATCCCCCAGCCGGACACCCGGCTCCGGCGCTGCAGCTCGAACGCAAACATCAGGCTTGCAAGCTTCGACTGGCCGTAGATCGGCATGGGCTTGTAGCTGCGCTCCGCCTGCAGATTGTCGAAGTCGATCATTCCGCCACGCGCGGCCACGCTGGAAATACTGACGACGCGGGGCTCACTGCCCTTTCGGAGCAGCGGAAGAAGTTCGGCCGTCAGTGCGAAATGTCCGAGGTAGTTCGTCCCGAACTGCAATTCGAAACCATCGGGCGTCACTTGCCGCGTCGGTGGCGCCATTACCGCAGCGTTGTTGATGAGCAAGTCGAGGCTCTCTCGTTCGGCGCGCAAGCGGGAGCCGAACGCCGTCACCGATTGAATATCCGCAAGATCGAGCAACTCGAATCGAACGTTCGCGTCCGGCTGGCGGGATCTGATCCGCGCAACGGCGTTGGCGCCCTTGGAGGGATTGCGGCCCGCAATGATCACCTCGCTGCCCGAGCGCGCCAAGGCGAGCGCATCCTCGTAGCCCAGGCCACCCGTACCGGTCACAACGGTGCTTCGGCCCCGCTGCGACGGAATATCGCTGGCACTCCAGCCCGACATAACGATTACTCCATAGAATATTACATCGAGTGCAGTTATTACACTGAGTGCAATTATTACAAGGAACATAAACGTGACTTTGCCTTCTCGCAGATGGCGTCTGCGCCTCAGCGTGAAGGAGGCGGCCTCTTTTTCGCCTTTTGCCGATAAATCCCCAGGGTTCCGCGCAGCCGAACCAGTGCGATAACGGCCAACGACCGCAACTTCGCCAGCATCTCCATGCGAATGACGGTCAGCGCCGGAAGCAAGGCGAGAAGCAGACTGAGGCCAATCCAGCGCACAAGGCGGCCCGCAAGAAAGGCCTGGATCGCGGGGGTCCACTCGTCCACCACGAGATCGACGCTGGCGACGAACGCAGCCTTCGCACCGAGGCATACGAAGCTGCGTGAAACGACGCTCGCCAAGTCGAAGCACAGGTGAAGCGAGACGGCGTACAACAG
>DAIMKE010001088.1:0-2887 GCA_036721875.1 Bradyrhizobium sp.
GGTAAATTGTTGAGCAAAGCCAAGAAGCTCTCACGCACATCTGCGCGCGCGACGGGCTCGTCCGAGATTCAGAAGGGCTCCGTTGTGGATGTGAAAGCGCAATTTACTCAGCATCGGTATAAGTTAGGTGATAGGGTTCGCTTGAGTCAACTCGGTAAACAGCGGATGCGCAAACAGACGACGGAAACTGGTACCATCGTCGGCCTTGTCAGCAGCCACAATCCTGGAAGCATCCGCGTCCTGTTCGATGGCTTAAAAACAGCCAAGAGTTTACACAGGACCTACATCGAAGCGCTAAGCGAGCTGGCGGAGTAGAGGACTGGCAGCCCTCGCTCAAGCAAAAAACCTCGGATTTGATTGATGACCGCGGTTCTCTGCGTCACCAATCGACTGCGCACTCTGTGCAGCGCCTGCAAGTCAAGTTGCTCGGCCGATTTCAACGGAACGAAGCGCATGGTCGGGCGCTGTGCCGCCTCTGCGATGGCTTCGGCATCACGGAAGTCATTGTTGTGGCCCTTGAGGTATGGCTTCACATACTGTGCGGCAAGAGCCGTACTTGATGGCCTAATTTCTCGAGCTTGCGACCCAGGTGGTGTGCTCCTGCACAGGCCTCCATTCCGATCAGGCAGGGCGGAACATTAGCCAGCGACTGCTCAAGCTGATTTCTCGATCGCTTCTTGCGTAGGATGATTGCACCCGTAGCATCGAACCCCACCACATGGAATGTGTTCTTGCCTAGATCGATACCGATCGTGACAATGTTCGTATGGGACATGGTTTGCGCTCCTTCTCTTGCCGGGCCTTTAGGATGCCGCTGAGAGCGGGCGTGGTCCATGCCATTAACTCGTAAGGCCGATGGGCCTTGCCCTTGCCGATGCATTCGACTTCTGGCGCGTGCAGGGAATAGACCTTCGGCCCGCGCTGATGCTGCTGCTGATCGCGCACGCGGCGCGCGAGCGCCAGCAGCTTTGCGAACGCCGCTTCGAGCGCGCCGTTGCCCTTGATCTTGCGATCTTGCGGGCGATGTGTAATCATCCGGCGAGTTCCTCACCGGGGGTTACGGCGATGTCGCGGATCACGCGGCCCAAATTGCAGCGCGACAATCTGGATGGGAGCACTGTCGCGACGATCAAGGTTATCCGCCGCAGGCCGCCACGAAACAGCCCTGACACCCACCGTAACGCCTACACCGATATTCCAGCGGCTGTGGAGGCGCTGCGCCAGTATTGGATGCCGACCCGCGCGCCCGCTGATCACCCCGGACTGGGAGCTCATACCGGTTAGGCTTGAACTGCTTGGCGTCGGCATAACGCTGATGCTGGATCAGCGCGAGCTTGCCCACCCGAGCATAGGATTGGCGCAAATCCACCCCGCGCAGCTTCGCCAGCCGTACCAATTTCTCGCGCGCCCGGTTCAGAAGCTTCGCGTCGGTGGGGAACGTCACGTTCTTGGGTTGACCGTAGTGTCGACGATCACCCGGGACATTTCGGACGGCACTTGGCGCCCTCGAGCTGTTTGAGCTGTAATGTCGTATGCAAATATCCTATCTGACCCGTTATCGTGCATTGGCGTCCAGGCCGCGCTTCGGCAGGGAGCGGCAGCATTCCGATTGGCACTTCCTCAGATTCTCTCGATGCTCTCGGATAACCTGTCGCCTCGAGTGGTTCGGCTCATTCAGGACTTGGCCGAGGACTGGCGCTGTCTCGAGCGGCGGGTCGCATCGATCACGAAGGAAATCGACGAACTCGCTGATCAAGACGCACACTGTCGCCGCCTGATGAGTGCGCCGGGCGTCGGACCAATTATCTCAAGCGCGATGGTCGCCGCGATCGGAACCGGGGATGCCTTCCATAAGGGCCGCGACTTTGCAGCATGGCTTGGCCTCGCACCGAAACAAATCTCGACCGGCGATCGAACCATTCTCGGCCGCATATCGAGGCGTGGCAACCGGTACCTGCGAACGCTGTTCATTCAAGGGGCCAGAGCCGTACTTCTAAGACGTCAGAGTTGGCCCAGGCATGGCTTCGGAGCCTTGTTGGAAGCAGCATCCAAGCGGCTCCACTCGAATGTACTGGTTGTAGCCCTGGCCGCAAAACTCGCGCGCCTGGCCTGGAGCATGCTCGCAAAGGGCCGTGATTACGACGCCAACTTCATGGGCCACGCCGGGTAAGACACGGCCGGGAAGGAAGAAGATCCACGGTCCAACCAGAAGGGCACAATATCCCGCCGAGGTTTGCGAGACGGAAAGGACGAATGGAGAAACGGTTCTACTGACACTTCTGAAGCCTGGTTCGACGCCATGGCCCTTCTTGAGGCCGGCGAGTTATTGAGGACAGAAGTGGGCGGATATCCATAATGGCTCGAGGCGAGAGCCTCAAATCGAAGCCGGATAGATAGGCGCAGACCGCTACCTTTGTCGATTCCTCTTGCAACGCGGGCGTGGTCCATAGATCGGCGTTAAAGTGTCGTCCGTGAAGAAGGCCGATTTCACGCCGGATTAGTCAGCGGGCCTGGGAAGATTGCGGTCAAGTATAGACGCAGCAAATTCCTGAGCCATCGGATGAGGCGGCGGAAGTTGTAGCCGGCGGCGGCGAGGACGGCGTTGGCGGCGTCGCCCTGGCGGAACCAGAGATAGTTGCGGCCCATGCGGTGCTCGGCCTTGAGATGGCCGATGACAGGCTCGACGGCAGCCCTGCGGCGCAGTTCGCGCTTGATCCTGGGCGTTACCCCTCGCTTCTGGCCGGAGAGGAAGACCCTGAACTTGTAATCGGGCGGGGCATTGTGGCCGCGGTATCCCTTGTCGGCGAGGAGGCGCGCAATGATGTTGCCGATCAGCGCCTCCATGTCCGGGATCACGGTGGCCAGCGTGTGACCGTCATAGGGATTG
>DAIMKE010001089.1:0-2884 GCA_036721875.1 Bradyrhizobium sp.
GACGAATTCCGGCCGCACGCCGATCTCGATGTTCGCGCCTGCCGGCAGCACGCCGTAATTGCGATGCAGGCCGATGACGTGGCCGTCGATGCGGGCCTCGTGTCCGCTCACCGTGGCCGGCACGATGTTCATGCCGGGCGAGCCGATGAAATATCCGACGAAGGTATGCTCGGGCTTGTCGAACAGTTCGGCCGGCGTGCCGCTTTGGACCACGCGGCCGTCATGCATGACGACGACGGTATCGGCGAAGGTCAGCGCCTCGGTCTGGTCGTGGGTCACATAGATCATCGTGAGGTCGAGCTCACGATGCAGTGCCTTCAGCTTCGACCGCAATTGCCATTTCAGCTCGGGATCAATCACCGTCAGCGGCTCGTCGAACAGAACAGCGGCGACGTCGGAGCGGACGAGGCCGCGGCCCAGCGAAATCTTCTGCTTGGCGTCGGCGGTCAGCCGGGTCGCCTTGCGGCCGAGCCAGGGCGTGAGATCGAGCAGGTTCGCAATCTCCCTCACCCGCGCGTCGATCCTGGCCTTCGGCACGCCGCGGTTCTTCAGCGGAAATGCCAGGTTCTCGCCCACCGTCATGGTGTCGTAGATGACCGGGAACTGGAACACCTGCGCGATGTTGCGCTCGCGCGTCGACAGCGGCGTGATGTCGGCGCCGTCGAACAGGATCTTTCCGCGCGACGGCGTGACGATCCCGGAAATGAGATTGAGAAGCGTGGTCTTGCCGCAGCCGGAAGGCCCGAGCAGCGCATAGGCGCCGCCCTGCCGCCAGGTCATGGTCACCGGCTTCAGCGCAAACGATTCGGGAGCGGCGTCATTGCCGCCGTAGGAGTGCGCCAGATCGACGAGGTCAATGCGGGCCATGTCGCGGGCCCCTCAATTGGGAGCCGGCGCCGCGACCAAACGGTCGGCGGCGTCGAACACGAACAGATTGTCGGGATCGAGCACGGCATCGAGCAGATGGCCGGGCTCGTATTCATGCACGCCCTGCAGCACCGCGACCCAGTTGGAGGCGTCGCGATTGAGATGCACGAAACTCTCAGAACCGGTGATCTCGGTCACGGTCACCGTGGCATGGAACGCATGACGGCCGGCGATGCCGTTGGCGACTTCGAGTTGGTGGGCGCGGAAGCCGACGCGGTAGGGGCCATCGGCGAGCTGTGCATAGAGCCCGCTGGCCGGCGCCTGGATGCCGCCGGCATATTGCACAAGACCGTTCTTCTTCTCGATCTCGACGATGTTCAGCGGCGGATCGGAGAACACCTGCGCCACCCGCAGCGTGCCGGGCTGGCGATAGACCTTCGGCGTACTGCCGGCCTGCAGCACCTCGCCTTCCCACATGCACACCGTGTCGCCGCCGAGCAGCAGTGCTTCCGAAGGTTCGGTCGTGGCGTAGACGAAGATCGCACCCGACGCCTCGAAGATGCGCGGCAGCTCGGCGCGCAGCTCCTCGCGAAGCTTGTAGTCGAGATTGGCAAGCGGCTCGTCCAGCAGCACCAGATCGGCGCCCTTGACCAGCGCGCGCGCAATCGCGGTGCGCTGCTGCTGGCCGCCGGACAATTGCAGCGGCGTGCGCTTCAGGAACGGCTCGAGCCGGAGCAGTTTCGCGGCTTCCTGGACCCGCCGGTCGATCTCCTCGCGCGGCCTGCCCTGCACCCGCAAGGGCGAAGCGATGTTCTCGTACACCGAAAGCGAGGGGTAATTGATGAACTGCTGATAGACCATCGCGACCGAGCGCTGCCGCACGTCGGCGCCAGTGACGTCCTTGCCGTCGACGAGCACGCGGCCCGTCGTCGGACGGTCGAGGCCGGCCAGCAGCCGCATGATCGAGGTCTTGCCCGACAGCGTCGGTCCGAGCAGCACGCTCAGCGTGCCGCGCTCCAGCGTCAGCGAGACGTCGCGGATGGTCGGGAGACCGTCCACGGTCCGCGTGACATGTTCGAGCGTGACGCTCATGGCCGTCCCCCCACTTCGCGCAAGGGTCGTTCACCGGAGACGCGGTGGGCCTTGATCCATTCGTCGAGGCTTGCGATTTCGTCTGCCGACAGCCGCAGGCCGAGCTTGGACCTTCGCCACACGATGTCTTCGGCGCTATACGCCCATTCGTTCGCGATCAGATACCTGACTTCGCTTTCGGTGAGCGTAGCGCCGAACGACTGGCCGAGGTCGGCAAAAGATTTCGCGCTGCCGAGCAATTTTGTCGCACGCGTGCCATAGGCATGTGCCAGTCGGCTGGCATGCGCGGGGGTGAGGAACGGATAGCTCCGAGTCAGTTCCGCCGTCAGCGCGGCGACGGCCGAAACATCCATGTCGCCGCCCGGCAGCGGCGCCTTGCCGGTCCAGCCCTCCTTCGCTTTTGCACTGCGCAAATACGGCGCAAGCCGTTCCAGCGCCTCTTCCGCAAGGCGCCGGTAGGTCGTGATCTTGCCGCCATAGATCGAGAGCAGCGGCGCGCCGCCCGGCGTATCCAGTTCGAACACGTAATCGCGTGTCGCGGCCTTGGCTTCGCTGGCGCCGTCGTCATAGAGCGGTCGCACGCCGGAATAGGTCCAGACCACGTCGGCCGGCAGCACCGGCTTCTTCAGGTACTCGCTGGCGGAGGCGCAGAGATACTGGATCTCCTCAGCCGTAGCCTTCACCTTGGCCGGATCGCCGTCGTAGTCGCGGTCGGTGGTGCCGATCAGCGTGAAATCGTTCTGGTAGGGAATGACGAAGATGATGCGGCCGTCGGCGTTCTGGAAGATGTAGGCGCGGTCGTGCTCATAGAGCTTGCGCACCACGATGTGCGAGCCCTGCACCAGCCGCACTTTTGCGCGCGCGTTGACGCCGGAACCTGCCGACAGCACCTGCTCGACCCAGGGGCCGCCGGCGTTGACCAGCG
>DAIMKE010001090.1:0-2884 GCA_036721875.1 Bradyrhizobium sp.
ACGCTAATCTGCTCGATTTCCCGGGCGGGGTCGAGCTTGAGGGCCTCCCGCGAAAAAGGTGTGCCAGCCTCGACCGTCTGCACATGTTCGTTCATGATGTAGTCTCCAGAGACTCGGCCTCGATCTGCCGCCGGGCGATCTTTCCGTTTTCACTTTTTGGAAGCTGGTCGCGAAATTCGACGAGCTTCGGCACCATGAAATCTTCCAGATGCCGTGCGCAGTGGCGGATCACGTCGGCCGCCGAGAGGGCCGCGAAGGGGTCGAGCGCCACAACCGCCTTGATGGCGAGCCCGAGCACCGGATCCGGAACGCCGACGACGGCGGCCTCCCGCACCCCGGAAAGCGCGTAGAGCACGTTCTCGACTTCCTTCGGGCTGACCTTTTCGCCGCGCGTCTTGATGATGTCGTCCTTGCGGCCGACGAAATAGAGAAATCCCTCCTCATCGGAGCGGAACAGATCGCCGGTATAAAGGACCATCTCGTGCGGCAGCGGCCCGGGGCGTAGCGCCTTTGCCGTGGCGGAAGGATTTTCCCAGTAACCCTTCATCACATGCGGTCCGCGAATGATGAGTTCGCCGGTTGAGCCGAATGGAAGCGGAAAGCCGTCGTCGCCCACGATATAGGCTTCGGTGCCAAGGATGGCGATGCCGACTGATTCGGGCCTTCTCGTCAACTCCGCGGGCGGCAAATAGGTGCAGCGCTTGCACTCCGTGAGACCGTACATCGAGAACAAGGTCGTGGTCGGGAATAATTCCTGTAGCCGGGCGATGTGTGCCGGCGGCAGGGCTGCTGCCGTGTTGGTGATGTAACGAAGCGTCGCGTATTCCCCGGGCCGCAGATCCTTCATCTGCAAGAGGAGCGCGGCCATGGTTGGCACCAGCGGGAAACCCGTGACCTTCTCCTCCGCGATCCGGTTCAGGATCGCCTGGGGGAAGGCAAACGACTTCTCGAGCACCAGTGTCGCGCCGAGTTTAGCCGCCATCAGCACCTGATAGAGGCCGTAATCGAACGAGATCGGCAGCACCGCCAGAATCACGTCATCGGAGGTGTTGCCGAGGTAGGTGGTGATCGAGGTCGCGGCCGCCTCGATATTCTGATGCGTCATCATCACGCCTTTCGGGAAGCCGGTCGATCCCGAGGTGTAGATGAGCATTGCGAGATCGAGGTTGATACCCGAACGCGGCGGGGCGCGCGGCGTCTCACACGCCGCTTCGAACGAGGCATAGCCGTCCGGCAACCCGCCCTTGCCGGCATTTGCGACCATCATTAGCGGTACCGCCTCGCAGCTTTTGACGGCTTCGATAACGACGGGCAAAAGACGGCCCTGGGTCAGGATCGCCGCGGCACGGCAGTTGCGGGCAACGTACGCCAGCTTTTCGGACTTCGTCGACGGGTTCACCGGACTAAAGACTGCGCCGGCCTTCAGCACCGCGAAGATCGAGACGACAGCCTCCCAGCAATTGTCCATGAAAATGAGAACACGGTCGCCCCGCTTGATACCGCCGTCGTTGAGCGCCGCCGCAATCCGGTCGGACAACACCTCGAGCTCCGCAAATGTCAGGCGGCGCCCGCTTGCGACGAGCGCAACCTTGTCGCCGAACTTGCGAGCGCTGGCCGACAGGTACTCTTCGATCCGATGGATGCTCATGGCGTCACCCGCGGCCCCCTTTGTCGGCTATCTAAACCGTTGTCCCCAGCCTGCCATCGACGTAGCGGACAATCGTCTCCACTGAATCCAGGTTTTCCGGAACGATGTCCGAGTCAGCCATCTGGATGCTGAACTCGGTCTCGATGAAAGCGACGAGCTCAAGAACGCCGGTGGAATCGATCAGTCCCGTGTCCAGAAGCGACTCGGCATCCGCAAGCTCCGCGCGATCGTCCCGGAGCATAAAGTTGTCCTTGATGAAATCGCGGATCTTGGTGGTCACATCGGCAGGCATCTAAGAACTCCATTGATTAGGCTGCGTTGAGATTTTGATGCGAGAGGTTTTGCTCGACGAAAGCGTCGTGCCAAAGCTGGGTTGAAAGAATGCCGACAAAGGCTACGTTGTCACGGAAGCCGAGATTGGCGGCAGCCACGCACTTCTGTTGAAGTTTCGCCACCGCGCGCGGATTGAAGGCCCCTGCGTTAGCCAGCGCGTGCTCCGACATTATCGATTTTACGTACTCCTGAGCGTTCGCGCCGACAAAGGAATGGGCATCCGGCGCCCGGTACGGCTGCTTTGGCCGGTTGCCGATCGCGGGCGGCAAGAGATGCCCCATCGCTTCACGCAGGATGTGTTTCTCGCGCAAGCCCTTCATCTTGAGGCGCGGCGGGATTCGCGCGGCGAACTCCACAACGCGGGGATCGAGGAACGGGAAGCGGCCTTCGACGGCATGTGCCATCGCCACGCGATCGCCCTGCGACGACAGGATATAGCCCGGCAGCAGGTATGCCGTCTCAAGGTACTGCGACTGCGCTAGCGGATGCCAGTCGCTGAACTCCGGCGGCAGCCCCGCGCGCAATTCATCGAGTGCATCGTAGTTGCCGAGCTCGCGGCGCAGCTCGTCCGAGAAGAAGACCTTTGCGCCCGCGGTGTTGCGGAAGCGCGGAAGATGCGAAAATAGGGGATCGCCGACCTCCTCGGCGCGGGCGCGAAAGAACGCCTCGAGATATTTCTGCGACTGGCCTTTCAGGCCCGGCAGGTAGGGATAGAGCCGCTGCAGCAGCAGCGGGCGACGCCGTGACTGCGGCTGGCTCGCGCAAAACCTGCGGATCTTCGCCTCTTTCATGATGTCGTAGCCGGCAAACACCTCGTCGGCGCCTTCGCCGGTCAGAACCACCTTGTAGCCCTGCGCGCGTACTAGGCCGGACAGATGGAACAGCGGCGCTGGCGCCGTGCGC
>DAIMKE010001091.1:0-2883 GCA_036721875.1 Bradyrhizobium sp.
ACGCCAGACGGTCTCGCGATCAGCGTCCAGCTCTTTCGAATGGCGCGTCGACTTGGCGACAGCGGAGGCCAGCGCAGCCGATGAACCGCTCGTCGTGCCCGCCTCCGCCAGCTCCTTTTCGATTTCCTGCCGCCGCGCAGAAAAATAGGTGATGGCTTGGTCGCTGATGCCGGCCAGCTCGAACGT
This sequence comes from Bradyrhizobium sp., assembly GCA_036721875.1. Classification (GTDB taxonomy): domain Bacteria; phylum Pseudomonadota; class Alphaproteobacteria; order Rhizobiales; family Xanthobacteraceae; genus Bradyrhizobium. The sequence continues at coordinate 187 of DAIMKE010001091.1, forward strand.
GCCGTTCCGTCCGACGCGATCGATGCCGAAGCCGAGATCGGTCATCTCGTTTGCGAGGGCGGCGTGATAGACAGCGCCGGCCGCCATCTTCCAGTCGCGCAGGACGGTGGAATGCAGTGCTCCCACCGTGCCATCGGCGCGTGTCGCGATGTTCAGGACGACGGCATGGGTGTGAAGGTTCGGATCACCGAAGACCCGGCCATCGGCATGCTCCGCCGGGCGGCTTTCGCCGTGGTGGAACAACGCGGCCGTCAGCGCAACCTTTTCGATGCGTGCGCCATCTTTCCCGCGGCGTGCGTATATGGCTTCCCGCTCGATCGTGGCAAGGGTGGCGCGGACGGCGCGCTCCTGGGAGGCTTCGAGATTGCGCCGCAGATCCTCATCCGCGAAGGCCCATGCCAGCGAAACTGAGCGCGGTGCAGAAAACGTCAAGTCGAAGGCAGCAACACGCCGATCCGCCTTTCCGCCCGAGTTGGTGATAAGCGACTGCCCGTTCTCGCCGAGCCCTTCGTAGAGGCGGGCGAATTCTTTCGGCTGTACCGTTGTAGCATCCCGCCGGCCAAGATCGCCGCGCGGCGCATACCAGACACCATCCGGCTCCCTGCTGCCAAGATAATATTCGGCGCCGCGCACATAGTAAGCGCTGGACGCCGCAACATTCCACGTTGCAACCACCGCAATGGTCTCCGAACTCGAGACCATCGAGATGCAGTGTTTTCAGGGGAAGGAGTTGGATTCTGGCCCCACGATTGCTGTTTCTACTCAGAATCCAGAAATGCGCGGAACAACAGTGCATGTCGTTTTCCCGGCATCCGCCAGATGCTCCTGCCGGTGGTTTGCTAATGGCTCCGCCCTCGCGCGGGACAAGAAAATTCTTCGGCCTTTCGCGGCATAAACGGCCTCCTCCCCACGAGGCGGGGCCCCTCCATTTATTCCACGGTGCCGAAGAGTTTTCTTGCCCTTGCTACCCCGCTGCTCGCCGCGAGGCAGGGGTGCAGGCGCGAGGTGCGCTCTGCACCCAAGCCCTCAAAGGAGATGGATCATGACTGCCAAGAATGTCGAAATCGCCACGGAGAGCGGAACCGAACGTTTCATTCCGCTCAACAAGCTCAAGAAATCCCCGAACAATGCTCGCAAGACGCCGCACAGCGAGGCGTCGATCGAGGCTTATGCGGCCAGCATCGCCGCCAAAGGCATCCTGCAGAACCTGGTCGTTGAGCCGGAACTGGATACGGAGGGCGCGGCGACCGGGTTCTATTTTGTCACCATCGGCGAAGGCCGCAGGCTGGCGCAGCTTCTGCGGGTCAAACGCAAGGAGATCAAAAAGACCGAGCCGATCCGCTGCGTCATCGACACGGCGAACGATCCGCACGAAATCAGCCTTGATGAGAACGTCACGCGCGAGAACATGCATCCCGCCGATCAGTTCGAGGCGTTCAAGAAGCTGGCGGAAGAGCGTGGTTTCGGCGCGGAAGAAATCGCCGCCCGGTTCGGCGTGACGCCGCATGTGGTGCGGCAGCGCCTGCGCTTGGGCGCGGTCTCGCCCAAGCTGATGGAGGTTTACCGCAACGGCGATCTGGCGCTGGACCAGTTGATGGCCTTTGCGATTACCGAGGACCATGCCCGGCAGGAAGCCGCCTACGAGCGGCTGGCCTATAATCGTGATGCCAGCACGATCCGCCGCCTGCTCACCGAAACCAACGTTGCCGCCACGGATCGCCGCGCGGTCTTTGTCGGCGCGGAAAAGTATACCGAGGTTGGGGGTACAATCCTGCGCGACCTCTTCACCGAGGATCGTGGCGGCTACTTCGAGGACGTGGCCCTTCTCGATATGCTGGTCATGGCCAAGCTTGGCCGCGAAGCCGACGCCCTGATGGAAGCCGAGGGCTGGAAATGGGCGCAGGTCTTCCTCGACTACCCCCACAGCCACGGGCTGCGCCGGACCTATCCGCAGGCCGTGGACCTGTCGGCGGAAGATCGTGCCGCGCTGGATGCCGCGAGGGGCGAGTTCGACAGCCTGACGGCGCAGCATGAGAGCGACGAGGAACTGCCCGACGAAGTCGATGCGCGTTTCGATGAACTTGAAGCCGAAATCGAGCGGCTTGAGGCCAAGCGTCTTGCCTACGACCCCGCCGACATCGCCCGCTGCGGGGCCTTCGTCATCCTCAACCATGACGGCACCGTGCGCATCGAGCGCGGTTTTGTCAGAGCCGAGGACGAGAGGCAGGACACGGAAACGGCGAACGCGAGCGGCGAAGGCGGTGAAGGCAGCGATGACGACGGCGGAAGCGGCCTGAACGGTTCCGGGAATGAGAGCTTGGCCGGGGATGACGAGGATAGCGATGATGAGAAGCCGCTGTCGGACATCCTGATCCGCGATCTCACCGCGCACCGCACCCTCGGGCTGCGGCTTGCCTCGCGCGAGCAGCCGGATGTCGCCATCGTCGCCGTCACCCATGCGCTGTCGGCGCAAATCTTCTATCGCGGCGCGGACGCCCATGTTCTCGATATCCGCCCGACCAGCACCTATCTGGCGTCTCACGCGGACGGGATCGAGGATACAAAAGCGGGCAAGGCATGGTCCGATCACCATGCCCGTTGGGCGGCGCAGATACCGCGCGACGTGGCCAACCTGTGGACGTTCATCGTGGAGTTGGACCATGACAGCCGCATGGCGCTGTTTGCGCATTGCGCAGC
>DAIMKE010001092.1:0-2880 GCA_036721875.1 Bradyrhizobium sp.
AAGCCCGCGACCCAGCAGGCGCGCGCTTCGGGATTGATTGTTTGCGCCCAGTCGAGGGCGGAAGCCGCGTCCGACAATTCGCCGGTGCCGTGATCGAACGAGCCCTGGCTGCGGCCGACGCCGCGGAAATTGAAGCGCAGCACCGAGAAGCCGCGATGCGCAAACGCGTAGTAACACTGGTAGACGATCTGGTGATTCATCGTGCCGTGAAACTGCGGATGCGGATGCAGGATCATCGCGATCGGGGCGTTCTTCTGCTTCGCCGGATGGTAACGGCCTTCGAGGCGGCCTGCGGGACCGGTGAAAATAACTTCAGGCATTGATGATCCTTGGAGGTCTTCCCTGACAACGGACGCGGAGAATGCAGCGGCGCGTCGTTGGGCGATGCGCGAACGGCGCTCACGTGAAACTGGTGGCGGCGTTCTAGCATGAGGCAAGGGGCAAAAAGCAAGCATCTTGAACATCTGGAAGGCGGTTCAAGGCGTTAGCTTGCGATGACAGGAGACGCAGCGATCCCCAATTGCGATATAGCTTCTTGCGCTTGCAGCGGGCTTGGTTAACGACAATCGGGCCGTCAAAACGGGTAATATCGTACAGAAATGCCTGACCGGGTCTATCTCGACTGGAACGCGACCACGCCGCTTCGGCCCGAGGCCAGGCAGGCTATGGCGGCCGCCTGGGACGTGGCCGGCAACCCATCCTCGGTCCATGCCGAGGGACGTCAGGCGCGCCGGCTGGTCGAGGACGCCCGCGATGCGGTGGCGACGGCGGTCTCCGCCCGGCGCCAGGACGTGGTGTTTTCATCCGGTGGCACTGAGGCGAACGCGCTGGCGCTGACCCCGGGACTGCGCCGGGCCGGCGGCGAACCGGCGCGGCGGCTGCTGGTCTCGGCCATCGAGCATGCATCGGTGCTGTCGGGCGGAAGGTTTGCTGCCGAGGCGATCGCGACCATCAAGGTCAGTGGCGCCGGCCTGGTCGATCTCGATCAACTGCGCGAGCGGCTTGCTGAGGGCGCTCCGGCGCTGGTCTCGGTGATGCTGGCCAATAACGAGACCGGCGCGATCCAGCCGATCGGCGACATCGCCGACATTGTGCGTGCCGCAGGCGGGCTGTTGCATGTCGATGCGATCCAGGGGCTCGGTAAAATACCCTTTGCTATCAATTCAATAAAGGCCGATCTGATCACGCTCTCGGCGCACAAGATCGGCGGCCCGAAGGGCGTCGGCGCGGTTGTGGTTTCCGAGGACGTGCAGGGCCTGGAGCCGCTGCTGCGTGGCGGCGGGCAGGAGATGGGACGCCGGGCGGGGACGGAAAATGTCGCCGGAATCGCAGCCTTCGGCGCTGCGGTCCGGGCGGCTACGGCTGCCTTGAAGGACGACGCGGAACGGCTGCAGGGCCTCCGCAGCCGCCTTGAGGGGGGTCTGAAGGAGACCCCGGGAATGATCCTGTTTGCGGCGGACGCGCCGCGCCTGCCCAATACGACGCTGTTCACGGTTCCCGGGCTCAAGGCCGAAACGGCCGTAATCGGCTTCGATCTCGGCGGTATTGCGGTATCTTCCGGTTCCGCCTGCTCCTCCGGCAAGGTTCAGCCCTCTCACGTTCTGGCCGCCATGGGGTTCGGCCGGGAACTGGCGGAGGGAGCGGTGCGGCTCAGTCTGGGCTGGTCTACTTCAGAGGCAGACATTGATTTGGCCCTTGAGGCTTGGCGAAAGCTTGCCGATGGCTTACTTAAGGGACGACGAAACACAGCTTGAAACGTTCTAAGTGGGTTTCGCTGGAGCGCTTCGTCACTGATTTGGAATTGTTCCACCGCGGTCCTTGAAACCGCGAGCGGAGGATGTGAATGCCAGCCGTACAAGAGACGGTCGAGCGCGTCAGGCGCATCGACGTCGACCAGTATCGATATGGGTTTGAGACCCTGATCGAGTCCGACAAGGCCCCCAAGGGGCTCTCGGAAGACACCGTCCGCTTTATTTCAGCGAAAAAGAACGAGCCGGCCTGGATGCTTGAATGGCGGCTGGAGGCCTATCGCCGCTGGCTGACCATGACCGAGCCGACCTGGGCCCGCGTCAACTATCCCAGGATCGACTACCAGGACCTCTATTACTATTCGGCGCCGAAGCCGAAGAAGCAAATCGGCTCGCTCGACGAGATCGATCCGGAAATCCTCAAGACCTACGAGAAGCTCGGCATCCCGCTCCGTGAAGTCGAGGTGCTGGAAGGCGTCGTCAAGCCGGAGGGCGAGCGAAAGATCGCGGTCGACGCCGTGTTCGACTCGGTTTCGGTGGCCACCACGTTCCAGAAGGAACTGAAGTCCGCCGGTGTGATCTTCATGCCGATCTCGGAAGCGATCCGCGAGCATCCCGAGCTCGTAAAGAAGTATCTCGGCACGGTCGTGCCGACCTCGGACAATTATTTTGCGACGCTGAACTCGGCGGTGTTCTCCGACGGCTCGTTCGTCTACGTGCCGCCGGGCGTGCGCTGCCCGATGGAGCTGTCGACCTATTTCCGCATCAACGAGCGCAACACCGGCCAGTTCGAGCGCACGCTGATCATCGCCGACAAGGGCGCTTACGTCAGCTACCTCGAAGGCTGCACCGCGCCGCAGCGCGACGAGAACCAGCTGCATGCCGCCGTCGTCGAACTCGTCACGCTCGACGACGCCGAGATCAAGTATTCGACGGTGCAGAACTGGTACCCGGGCAATTCCGAGGGCGTCGGCGGCATCTATAATTTCGTCACCAAGCGTGGCGACTGTCGCGGCAACAATTCGAAGATCTCCTGGACCCAGGTCGAGACCGGTTCGGCGATCACCTGGAAATATCCGAGCTGCATCCTGCGCGGCGACAATTCGCGCGGCGAGTTCTACTCGATCGCGAT
>DAIMKE010001093.1:0-1295 GCA_036721875.1 Bradyrhizobium sp.
CGATCAGGACCAGGCGCCGGCCGGAATCGTGACCAGACAGCATGCAGGGCCTGAACTCGTAGTCCTGGTGCTTGAGGGAGCTTGTGGTGCCGTCGTAGTGGCGCCAGGGCTTATGCCGCGGCCGCGCCCAGACGAAGACATGGCCGCCGTACTCGAACTCTCGCGTTGCCGGGTCGTTGGCCGGCTTGTCGACCTCAGCGAGGACGTCTGCAGTGGTCATGTGATCCCTCATTCTGCGAAGACCATAGGGTCGCTCGTAATCGGACGCTAGGCCTGCCCCGCCGGCCTCACGGTGCTTTGGTCTTGGGTGGCCGCGCGTACCGACCTCTCGATCGTCGCCAGACGGTCTCGACCGCGCGTGGTCAACCGCATTCGCATCTCAGAGATGTTGGTCAGCGTACCGTCGATCTCAAGCCACTGGCGTTGGCAAGCGTAGCGGATCTCGCCGGCATCATGGAGCGGGTCGAAGTTCGATGCGCTGATCCAGGCTTCATCCGCCGGCGGGTTTTCGAAATTGAGGTCTGCGATCAGCTCGCGCAGCTTGGACTGCATCGCGCTGAGATCGCCGCGCTCGCCTTCGGCCTGATAGGCGGTTGCGGCGTCTCTCCCGGCATCTGTCAGGAAGAACCGGAAGCGCTCGGGCATGGTGCCGCTCTCGACGATCTTGATCAGCCCGCGTTTGGCTGCATAGCGCAGCTCCGTCAGGCCGTGCATCGGATCGAACCAATGGCGGGCGAAGACCTTCTCCTCGGGAGCCGGATTGCGCTCGGCAATGTTCGCGAGCAGAGCGTCTGCGCGCTGTGAGATGTTCTGCATGAGCCTCTATCGATCTTCTCGTGTCACGCGAAAGCTGGCGCGAGGTCCTTGTTTTCGATCATCAGCGCCGTGACGTGCGACAGCCGCTTTGGGTCGATCCCATAGCGTTCGCTGACTGCGATGACATGGCGGCGAACGAGCGTGCGCCGGTGTGGGGTGCTCTGTTCGATCCGCGCAATCTGATCGTCGGCTCGGCATGCCCGCACGAGATCCATGACAGCCTCGTAGGGGTAGGCCTGCTGCGTTTCGACTGGTTGTGTCATGCGGTGGCCTCCCATGCGCGGTCGCGGAAGATGTCGTCTGCCATCTGGTCGAAGGGGATGACTGGCATCGAGGCCACATCGATGGTGCCGAGGTATCGGTGCACCGGGTGGTTCGTGATGAGTGGGTCGGGAACCAGTCGGGATTTCTCGACACGCGCATCGTCGATGACGAACACCACGACGTCGGCGAAGTGCTCCCGAGGAACGCTGGTGGGG
>DAIMKE010001093.1:1305-2876 GCA_036721875.1 Bradyrhizobium sp.
TGGAAGTACTGCTCCAGCATCACCAGGAGGCTGACCGCCGGAAGTTCGGCGAGGTAGACGCCCCCTTCGATGCCGGGCCAGTTGGACTCGCCGTGTCCAGGCGCGCCCAGGCCGTGCCGAAGGATGCTCGGCAGGTTCTTCTTGAAGGTGGCATGGAAGAAGGGCATGGCGATTTATATCACGCCCTTCTCCATGCGCACGGCCTCAGAACGGGGCATCTTCCAGATGCGCGTTGTCGGCATCGGCGCCGCCGCCCGCGTCGCTGCGGCTGTCGAGGATGGTGAGGTCGCCGCGGAAGCGCTGAAGCACGATCTCGGTCGTGTACTTCTCGGCGCCCTGCTGGTCCTGCCACTTGCGCGTCTGCAGCTGGCCCTCGACATAGACCTTCGAGCCCTTCTTGAGGTACTGCTCCGCGATCTTGGCGAGGTTCTCGTTGAAGATCACGACCGAGTGCCACTCGGTCTTTTCCTTCTTCTCGCCGGACTGCTTGTCGCGCCAGCTCTCGGACGTCGCGATGCGCAGATTGACGACTGGCTCGCCGCTGTTGAGACGACGCACTTCGGGATCGCGGCCCAGATTGCCGACGAGGATGACCTTATTTACGCTGCCCGCCATGGGGAATCTCCGTACTCTATTTCTTTCCGAAATCGGCGACTTTTAAATTCGCGATAAAACGGATTTGGGGTTACAATTCAGCCTACTATTCCGCCTATTTATCTGATTTTACCGCTCCCGACGACTTATATATCGAGCCCCTATTTGGCGCACTTTCCATGCGGGGTTTGCTGGTGCAGCGCGGCTTGCGTCGCCGATCACGCCAGAGCATATCGCTGCAGTCTGATTTCGGAGATGGCTGATGCGGATGATTGTTGCAGTGGTGGCGTTGTTGAGCGGGACGGTCGCGCAGGCTCAAACAATCCCGCTTACATGTCAGGGCGAGTTCAAGATCTACAGGCCCTCTCGTACGGACGCGGATGTGCCTGCCGGCAGCGGATCGGTGGACCTCGCCCGCAAACGATTCAATTCTCCGGTCGGCAATTTCAACATCGCCACCGTCTCGGACGGTGCAGCGGAAATTCGAGACAGCTTCGTCGACAAGACCGGTCGTCGCCTCATCGTTCGAGGCAATTTCGACCGGACGTCCGGGAAGGTCTGGATTATGTGGCTGACCGAGCAGGCAGCCCATCGGTTCGACACGAACCAGAACGCCGGCGCTGAGATGTACGCCTCGATGCTCTGCGGGCGAGCCAACCGCGTTTTCTGAGGCTACGGCACGTCCTGCGCGACGAGATAGTGTGTGAGATCGCTATCTCGGATGCGGATGGGAACGCGTTTGAAGAACGGCAGCCCGATCGGCTCCATGATCTGGATGGATTGAGCAAGGACCGTTTCCCGATCCTCGGGTGCCAGGATCGAGAGCAGCTTGAAGCCGGCGGTGATCACCTTGGCCTCGTCCGGATCGGCTTGCGCGGTCATGTCGTTGATGATCGCGACGAGGTTGACCAGGAGCTGGTCGCCTTCTGACGGGAACAGCATGTCCTGCAGCGGGATCGCTCGCAAATGGCGCAGGA
>DAIMKE010001094.1:0-2875 GCA_036721875.1 Bradyrhizobium sp.
CGTCGATCGCGCTCATGAAGGCTTGGTCGCGGCCATCCGCGCGGCGAGCCGCAACGCCGCGACGAGGCTGGACGGATTGGCCTTGCCGGTGCCGGCAATGTCGAAGGCCGTGCCATGATCCGGCGAGGTGCGGATGAACGGCAATCCCAGCGTGACGTTGACGGCGTCCTCGAACGCGATCGTCTTGATCGGGATCAGCGCCTGGTCGTGATACATGCAGATGGCGCAGTCATAGGTCTTGCGCGCCGCGGCGTGGAACATGGTGTCTGCCGGCAACGGTCCCCGGGCATCGATGCCTTGCGCGCGCAGGGCTTCGACCGCCGGCGCCACGATTTCGATGTCCTCGCGGCCGAGCGAACCGTCTTCGCCGGCATGCGGGTTGAGGCCCGATATGGCAAGACGAGGACGGGCAAGGCCGAAACGGGCGGCCAGATCCGCAACGGCAATCCGGGCCGTGGACACGATCAGCTCGGTCGAGAGTTCGGCGAGCGCTTCGCGCAGCGAAAGATGGATGGTCACGGGAACGACGGCGAGCTCCGGCGACCACAGCATCATCACCGGCTGGGGTGGCCGTCCGCCATTGGCCGCCAGTTCGGCGAGAAACTCGGTGTGGCCGGGATGACGGAAACCGGCGCGGTAGAGCACGCTCTTGGCGATCGGATTGGTGACGACGGCACCGGCTCTGCCGGCCCTGACATGGTCGACCGCATGGCGAATGGAGGCGAGGGCGGCGCTGGCGCTGGTCTCGTCGGGCTGTGCGGGACGCGCAGTGGCGATTTCGCCGGTTGCGACCACCGGCAATGCTTTCGCGAATGCCGCGCTCGTGTCTTCCGGTGTGGCGTCGGCGAATTCGACTTTCGATTCCAGGAGTTTCGCCCGCTCACTTAAGAATGCACGATCGCCGAGCAGATAGAACGGCGGGAGATCAAGCTCCTTGCGCCGAAGCCACGCTGCGATGGCGATGTCGGGACCTATGCCCGCAGGCTCGCCGGAGGTCAGCGCGAGGGGCTTTGCCATCGATCAGCGACATTCGATCATGGCGGCTTTTCGGATGTCGGCCAGGTAGGCCTTCGACTTCGCCTCGTATTTCTGGACGTACATCTTTTCCCGGATTTCGCGCTTCTTCGGCGTATCGACCTTGGTCGGCTTCCGCTCGCAGAGCGCAACCATCTCCACGCCCTGCTTGGTGATCTCGGGCGGGGTCAGACGGCCGATCGGCGTCTTGTCCAGCAATTCGCGAAGCGGGGCCGGGATATCGGCCGAAGTCTTGACGACGGGTTCGCGGATCGCGGCATTCGCCATCGACTTGAAGTAGGTGCTGGCCTGTTCGCAGCTCTGCACGCGTTCGCGCAACGCCTCCGCTTCCTTGCGCCGGGCTTCGACCGAAGTGGACGCCGAGCCGCGCGGCACGATCAGCACGACCGGCCGCATCTTGTATTCGAACGCTTCCGCCTGGCCTGCGTCGCCGCTTTCCAGTGCGGCAGCGGCAACGTCTTTCTCGCCGACCTGAAGGCTCTCCTTGTACCGGCCGCGCACCAGGCTGGTCCAGACCATGTCCGCCTTCAGGCGGGCCTTCATGGTTTCCGGCCGGACACCCTGGCTCTCCAGCGATTTGGTCAATTGGTCGCCCGAGAGCCGCATGCGTGAGGCCATGCTCGCATAGGCCTGATCGATATCGCTCCCGGACGGATCGACGCCGAATTTCTTGGCTTCCTTGATCTTCAACTTCTCGTTGGTGAGTTCTTCGATCGCTTCCTGCCGCGGCATCTGCTTGCGGGTGGTCAGGAAATTGAGCTTGATACGCTGCTCGATGTCCATGTTGGTGATGGGCTCGCCGCTGACCATGCAGGCCACGGACTGCGCCTGCAGCGGCGATACGGCGGCGGCCAGCAGCGACAGCGCCGTGCAGCCGGCGATCAGAAACCTCACGCGGGTGGTCAGAAGCCCGACGCTGGCGATCGGAAACCCGACGCTGGCGATCGGAAACCCGACGCTGTGATGACAGGGACGCTTGATGATCGTCATGGTCATGTGGGCCGTATCAACCAGTTCAAACTGCAATGTTGTGGGTGACCTTCGGCAAGGCCGGCCTCGTACTACTGCAGGCCGGCGCTGGACGACGTCGTCGACGAATTCGCGATGGTCCGCAGGCCGATCTGCAGCATGAATCCGTGACTGAGAACCGGCGGCGTCGTTCCGGCCGAATAGGTGTAGGACGTGACGTAGTTGGCAGCGAGCACGAAACAGTCGTCCACATAGCCGGCGCCAACGATGTATTGGTTCAGCTTGTTGGCTTCAAGATCCCAGCGCGCCGCTCCCGATACCACCCAGTTCGACGCCACCTTGATCGATGCGCTGCCGAGCAGGCCTTCGCGCCGGGTCAGGTATCCGAGTTGCGGCTGGGCGGCATAGTTGCCGTACAGCATGCTTACCGACCAGCGGTCAAACGCGGCCCGTCCCTCGGCCTCGAAGCGGTTGATATTCAACGTCGCCTCGTCCATGCGCGAGCGCACGCTGAACGTATAGGTCCGGTTCGGCGAATAATTGACCCGGGCGACATAGTCGGAGCGCGTGTTCTGCAGGCCGGAATCGAGGCCGGTGTTGGTCGGATCCTGCACCGCGAACGAATTCAGGCCGTAGAGCTGGTAGGATTGCCCGAACAGCACGTTGACGCTGCCGCCACGGTCGAACTGCGTGGTCGCCTGCACGCCGACATTGGCGCGTCCGCCGCCTTCGACGCGATCGTAGCCGGAGAACTTGTCGACGGCGAACAGGTTGCTGGCGTCGAATACCAGGCTCTGCGCGTCTTCGTTGGGAAGCCTTCCGGCGTAGGTTTCGTTGGGACGAATGATGACCTGCGCGATCGGCTCGAGGG
>DAIMKE010001095.1:0-2873 GCA_036721875.1 Bradyrhizobium sp.
ATCGATGAAGACCTTCTTGCCTGACTTCGCCAGTTGCTGCGCCAGCGATAGCCCGCCGGCATAGCCGAGCTGATAGCCGATCTTGTAGAAGCTGACGCTGTCGCCGAGCCGCGTGATCAGCGCCTCCGCCTCGGCGACACCGGGCAGATCGAGCGCTACGATCAAGCGGTCCTTTGGCGCGATACTGGCTGGCTGCATGTCACCTCACATCATGCGTTGGGAAACGTCGATCAACTGCCGCACCAGCGCTTTCAGCGTCTCGCTGTCGGCGGAATGCTTCAGCCTGTCCGTCTCGTCATAGGCATCGTCGGCAAACGACAGCGCCAGCTGGTTCGCGATCACCGTGGCGTGGCAGGCCGACAGGATCAGCCGCAGCGCCGACAGCGCGCGGCTGCCGCCGAGCCGCCCGCCGGAGGCCGAGGCGATCGCAAACACCCGATCGCGAAACACCTGCCCGCGGGTTTCGTGCGTGTCCTGGACCCGGCTGACCCAGTCGATGGTATTCTTGACCAGGGGCGGCACCGAGGAATTGTACTCCGGTGTCACGATCAGCACACCGTGATGGGCCGACATCATGCGCTTCAGGTTGATCGCATGCTTCGGCACGCCCGACTTCGCCTGCAGGTCGCCGTCATAGAGCGGCAGCGGATAATCGGCGAGCGAGATCCGGGTGACGTCGACGCCCGATCGCGCGATCTCGTGCGCGGCAACCGCCGCCAGCCTCGCATTGAGCGAGCCGGCGCGGAGCGATCCCGGTATCACGAGGATTTTCAGTGCGGACATATTGAATTCGTATTCGGGGCGGAACCGCCGCGCCAATACGCGCTGCGAGCATTTCTCCGAAATGCTCTTAGCGGATAAGCTGCGCGTATTCTATTCGCAAAACCGGCATTCACTTTTGCGGAATACGCGGTATCAGCCCTTGCGATAAACCCAGACCCGCGCGGGCGGAAGGTTCATCCAGATCCGCTCGGAGGCTTCGGTGGACACGCCGGGCAGCGACTTCGGGATCGGTGGCGCGACCGAATAGGTGAACTGAACGAACGGCGCGCCCGGTGCGAGCGCGGTGAAGGCGTCGCGGATCAGTTTCAGGCGGGTCAGCATCGGCTTGGTGACGAGCGGCAGGCCGGAGACCACGGCGGAAGCCCGCGTATCCAGCACGCCCGCAAGGCTATCGCGAAGCGTATAGGCATCGCCCTGCACCACCTTGGCCTGCGGATAGCGATCGCGCAGCAGGGCGCAGAAACCCGGATTGTACTCGACCAGCACGAGCCGCTTCTGATCGACGCCGTGTTCGATCAGCGCGTTGGTGATCGCGCCGGTCCCTGGCCCAAGTTCGACGACAGGACCATCGGATTCAATGTCGACATATTCGGCCATGGTCCGCGCGAGCAGCTTGCTCGACGGCATCACCGCGCCCATGTGCAGCGGCTTTTCGATCCATGAACGAAGGAAGCGAACCTCATCGTCGAGACGGGGCTTCTTCGAAACGCGCACGGACGATTGCAGAGGCATGTCGCTACCAGGCGGGACCGCCAACTAAGCGGGGGGATGTCAGAAAACAGTCATAAACACGTATAGGTCGACGGGGACATGGTCAAGCCAAACGGAACACGCTGCATCGCCCAAACACCCTCGCTCCGGCGATAACATCATGTGCAACCTGAATGAATCATGACTGCAGGCAACCAAACGCGCCCGCATCTCTCACGCGCTTGCGGTCAGGAACTGGCGCGGTTGCCGAAGAAGTCCTTGACCTTGGTGAAGAAGCCTGCCGCTTCAGGCTGCGTGGCGCCGGACGACAGCTTTTCGAACTCGGCCAGCAATTCCTGCTGCTTCTTGGTCAGATTCTGCGGCGTTTCGACCATGACCTGGACATACATATCTCCGGTCTGGCGCGAACGCAGCACCGGCATGCCTTTTGATGCAATGCGGAAACGACGACCGGACTGCGTCCCCGGCGGCACTTTCACCTTGGTCTTGCCCTTGTCGATGGTCGGGACCTCGAAGTCGCCGCCGAGGGCTGCCGCAACCATCGAGATCGGCACCCGGCAATGCAGATCGGCACCATCGCGCTGGAAGAACTCGTGCGTCGACAGCGACAGGAAAATGTAGAGATCGCCGGGCGGCCCGCCGCGCACGCCCGCCTCGCCCTCGCCGGCCAGCCGAATGCGGGTGCCGTCCTCGACGCCCTGCGGGATGTTGACCGACAAGGTCCGGTCGCGCGTCACCCGTCCAGAGCCTGCGCAATTGGGGCAGGCGTCCTCGATCATCTGCCCACGGCCCTGGCAGCCCGGACAAGTCCGTTCCAGCGTGAAGAAGCCCTGGGCCTGGCGTACCCGCCCCTGCCCGCCGCACATCGAGCAGTTCTTCGGCTTGGTGCCGGCCTTGGCGCCGGTGCCGGAACAGGGCTCGCAGGTAACCGAGACCGGGATCTCGATCTGCGCGGTCTTGCCGAGGTAGGCTTCCTCCAGCGTGATTTCCATGTTGTAGCGCAGGTCGGCGCCGCGCTCGCGTCCGCCGCTGCGGCCGCCACGCTGCCCGGCCATGCCGAACAGGTCCTCGAAAATGTCGGAGAAGGACGAGGCGAAGCCGGCGCCGAAGCCGGGGCCGCCGCCGCCCATACCCTGCTCGAACGCAGCATGGCCGTAGCGGTCATAGGCGGCGCGCTTCTCGCCGTCCTTGAGGACTTCGTAGGCTTCGTTGATTTCCTTGAACTTCACTTCGCTGGTGGCGTCGCCCGGATTCTTGTCCGGATGCCATTTCATCGCCAGCTTGCGGAACGCCGCCTTGAGCTTGCCGTCGTCCGCGTTCCGCTCAACTTCCAGGGTTTCGTAATAGCAGCGCTTGGTGGACATCAGTCAAACCCGCCC
>DAIMKE010001096.1:0-2868 GCA_036721875.1 Bradyrhizobium sp.
CGGCAATATCAGCCACGGGGGCGTCCCGATCGACCTCGTCAGGCGACGGCGCAAGGAGAAGCCGCTGCGGCTCGTCATCCTGCTCGACGCCTCCGGCTCGATGAGCATGTACACCGGCGTATTCCTGCGCTTCATCCACGGCATCCTTGACGAGTTTCGCGAGGCCGAGGCCTTCCTGTTCCACACCAGGCTAGCGCACGTCTCCGATGCGATGAAAGAGAAGGACGCCGCACGCGCGCTCGACCGGCTCTCGATCATGGCGCAGGGCGCAGGCGGCGGCACCCGGATCGGCGAGAGCCTGCAGACCTTCAATCGGTGGCACGCTGCGCGGGTGATCCATTCGCGCACCGTCGTGATGATCGTGTCCGACGGTTACGAGACCGGCGATGCTGCCTTGCTCGGCCGCGAGATGGCGGCGCTCGGACGCCGCTGCCGCCGCATCGTCTGGCTCAATCCGATGATGGCTTGGCAGGGCTATTCGCCGGAGGCCAGGGGTATCAAGGCGGCGCTGCCGCATGTCGATCTCTATGCGCCGGCCAACACGCTGAAGAGCCTGACCGCGCTCGAACCTTACCTCGCAAAGCTGTGATGGAGCCGCCCATGACCGCTCATGTCGAAGTGATGGATCTGGTGGCGCAGATGAAATCCGCCGAGCAGGCGTTCGTGCTGGCGACGGTCGTGCGCACCGTATCGGTGACCGCGGCGAAGGCAGGTGCCAAGGCGATCATCCGCCCTGACGGTACGATCGTCGCGGGCTGGATCGGCGGCGGGTGCGCGAGAGGCGCGGTGCTGAAGGCCGCGCGCGAGGCGCTGGCCGATGGCGAGCCGCGCATGGTGTCTGTGCAGCCAGAAGACATGCTGGCCGAGCTCGGCGTCAAGCCGGGAGATGATCGCGAAGGCATCCGCTTCGCCAGCAACATGTGCCCGAGCCAGGGCACCATGGATATCTTCGTCGAGCCGGTGCTGCCGCATCCCTCGCTGGTGATATTCGGCGCGAGTCCGGTGGCGATGTCGCTCGCCGCCCAGGCGCGCCAGCTAGGCTATCATGTCACGCTGGCCGCGCCCTCTGCCGATCGTGCCGGCGAGTCCGATGCGCATGTCATCATCGATGGTTTCGAACCGCGCTATCTCAACGACGCGCGCCGTTTCGTCGTGGTCTCGACCCAGGGCAAGGGCGACGAAGCCGCGCTCCGGCAGGCCATCGCCGTCGACGCCGAATATCATGCCTTCGTCGGCAGCTGCCGCAAGATGATCGCGCTGCGCGAAAAGCTCGTTGCCGGCGGCGTCGCGCGCGAGGCGATCGATCGCGTCAAGGCCCCGGCCGGGCTCGACCTCGGCGCGATCACGCCGGAGGAGATCGCGATGTCGATTCTCGCCGAAATCACCGTCGAACGCCGCCGCGGCCAGCGCGCGGCCCATCCCGTTGCAATCAAGTAAGGGCTTAATCATGCAGATGAACGACAGCCAGCGAATCCCGGCGCCGAAGGAAATGGTCTGGGCCGCGCTCAACGATCCCGAGATATTGAAGCAGTGCATTCCCGGCTGTCAGTCGCTCGAAATGTCATCGCCCACCGAAATGACCGCGACCGTCGTGTTCAAGGTCGGACCCGTGAAGGCGACCTTCAGCGGCAAGGTGACGTTGTCCGATCTCGATCCGCCGAACGCTTATCGAATCTCCGGCGAGGGCTCCGGCGGCGTCGCCGGATTTGCCAAGGGCGGCGCAGCGGTGCGCCTCGAAGCGGAAGGGCCCGACGTCACGGTGCTGCATTACGACGTCGATGCGCAGATCGGCGGCAAACTGGCGCAACTCGGTTCGCGGCTGATCGATTCCACCGCGAAGAAACTGGCGGGAAAGACCGTCGCGGCCGACGTTTAAAATCGCTCTCGCCCTGACGCGCTTTCGGCTATGCTGCCCTCTCAGTTCACCAACCAAGAGTGATCAAACATGACCGGGCAGGATTCGTCGGATTGGCTTGGCCTTTCAGGCCGCATCTGTGTGGTGACGGGCGGGGGCGGAGGGATCGGCCGCGCCACTGCCGTCAGTCTTGCCAGCGCGGGCGCCCGCGTCGCGGCGATCGATCTCGACGAACGCGGGCTTGAAGGTACGCAGGCGGAACTGCGCAAGCTGGGCGATGGCCATCTCGTGGTCCGCTGCGACACCACCAGCGTCGAGAGCGTTACCGCCGCATCCGAGTCGATCGAGAAATCGCTCGGGCCATGCGGCATCCTGGTCAACACGGCGGCCATTCTCCGTCCCGGCGCGCTCGAGAATTTATCTCTCGCCGAATGGAACAGTGTTCTCGCCGTCAACCTGACCGGCTACTTCCTTTGCGCGCAGATCTTCGGCCGGCAGATGCGCACGCTTGGCCGCGGCAGCCTAGTCCACGTGTCGTCGATTGCCGGCAGCAACGCGCAGGGGCAGAGCGGCGCCTACAGCGTCAGCAAGGCCGGCGTGATCATGCTGTCACGGCAGCTCGCCAACGAATGGGGACCGCACGGCATCCGCAGCAACGTCGTCAGCCCCGGCATGGTGATCACGCCGATGAGCCAGGCGTTTTACGATACGCCTGGTGTGACCGAGCGCCGCTCTGCGGTAGTACCGCTGCGGCGGGTCGGCATGCCGCAGGACATGGCGGACGTGATTTTGTTTCTCGCCAGCGACCGCTCGTCCTATGTCAACGGCGACGAGATCATGGTCGATGGCGGCTACGCCAACATGCTGATGAATCTGGTGCCGCGGCCGGGATTTGAGTGAAGCGTCGGTAGGATGGGTAGAGCGAAGCGAAACCCATCAATGCGGTGGCGGGAGAGGTGATGGGTTTCGCTTCGCTCTACCCATCCTACAAACCTACCTCAATCGAACAGGCT
>DAIMKE010001097.1:0-2863 GCA_036721875.1 Bradyrhizobium sp.
AACTGGTGTACACGGTTTTGCAGACCGTTGCGTAACCACTCCGCCACGTGGCCCCATCGGGCGAACTCATATACGCCCTGCCCTGGATAGGCAACCAACCCAGGCCTCGCCGTTTTCACTGACGGGCACTCCCGGAGCGAGCCGGAATCTGTCCCAAAAGAGCGGGTTCACCCCCGCTTTCGCCGCCGAAAATCCCGCTTCTTCGGCTTGGGCGCGAGCTCGGGCATTTCGGCCTGCACTTCCCGGTACCGCGCCAGCATCCGGTCAAAGGCGGCGTTGAGCGTTTCGGCGATATCAGGCCGCTTCTCGAGCCCGGCCAGCAGCAGGCCTGCGGCCTCGATGGTGGCAAGACCGTCGCCACGGGGCTCCTTGCGGAGCTTGCCGTAGCGCGACGGGCGCTTCGGGCCGAGAATGATCCGCTGGCATTTCAGCATCCAGGCATTGCGCCACCACAGTGCCTTGGCCTGGCTCCAGGTTCCGTCGAGCAGCACGACGCCTTCGATGTCGCTCAGGATCGCGCGCTGATGCGGCTCGACCTCACCCTTGCGGTTGATCGCCACGATCTCGGCGTCGGTATCCAGCTCGGCCACCTTGGCGGAGCCGAGATAGAGCACGGCCCACCGCGAGGGATCGTCCACCTTTCGCCCTAGCGCCTTGGACAGGCTCGGCCAGGACAGGCCGATCTTGACTACCGCATCTTCGAAATGCATCGCGGTCAGCCGCGCGGTGCCGAGCGCCCTGTCCTGCTCCTGCGGGTGCTGCAGGATCAGCAGCGAGGTCCTGCTTTGGATTGGCGTGACGCTGTCGCAGATGCACAGCGGCAACGGCTTGCCGCAATGGGGGCAGTCCGGGACCACCTCTTCGGCGGAGCCGGCCTTGGATTTGGATTGTTCTGACATCCGCCCGCTATACGCTTCGCAGCCAGTAATTCAACTATTCGGCCGGTGCCGGGATCGGTGCCGGCCGGAAGCGCTGCCGCAGGCGGTCGATCAGCAGGTAGATCACCGGCGTGGTGTAGAGCGTCAGGACTTGTGAAACCAGCAATCCGCCGATGATGGTGATGCCGAGCGGCCGGCGCAGCTCGGTGCCGGGGCCGGTGGCGATGACCAGCGGAATGCCCGCGAACAGCGCCGCCATCGTCGTCATCAGGATCGGCCGGAAGCGGGCGCTGCACGCCTCGAAGATTGCGTCCGCCGAGGACAGCCCGCGGTGGCGCTCGGCGTCGAGCGCAAAGTCCACCATCATGATGCCGTTCTTCTTGACGATGCCGATCAGCAGAATGATGCCGACGAAGGCGATCACCGTCAGCGGCGTGTTGGTCACCTGCAGCGCCAGCAGCGCGCCGAGCCCCGCGGAGGGCAAGGTCGAGATGATCGTGATCGGATGCGCAAGGCTCTCATAGAGCACGCCGAGCACGATATACATCGCCACCAGCGCTCCCAGGATCAACAGCGGCTGCCGCCCGGTGGTCTTGTTGAAATCGCCGGCATTGCCGTCGAAGCTGCCGCGGATGCCTTCCGGCATGTGCAATTCGTCGACCGCGCGCTGAATGTTCGAGGTTGCGACCTCCAGCGGCACGTTGGGCAGAAGGTTGAACGAGACCGTGGTCGAGGGGAACGATTGCGAGTGGAATACCGCCAGCGGCGACAGGCCACGCTCGTAACGCACCACGGCCGATAGCGGCACCTGCGCGTCGTTGGCTCCCGCAACGAAGATGCGGTCCAGGTTCGACGGGTCGGCCTGGAATTTCGGGTCGATCTCGAGCACCACCATGTACTGGTTGCGCTGGGTATAGATGATCGAGATCTGCCGCTGCGCAAACGCATTGTTCAGCGCGTTGTCGATGTCCTGGACACGGACGCCGAGGCTGGAGGCGGTCTTGCGGTCGATCACCAGCGACAATTGCAGCCCGCCGGGATCGCGGTCGCTGGAAACGTCGGTGATGCCCTCCACCGTCTCCATGCGCTTGGCCACCAGCGGCGCCCATTTCTGCAACAGCTCGAGGTTGGTGCTCGACAGCGTGTACTGATAGTCGGAATCGCTCTGCCGCCCGCCGGTGCGGATATCCTGTGCCGCGAACATGAACAGGCGGATGCCCGGCACCCGGTAGAGGCTCCGGCGCAGGCGATCGATCACCTGCGCGGTCGACATCCCTCCCCGCTCCTCGGGCGGCTTCAGGCTGATGAACATGGTGCCGCGATTGGAGCTGCCTCCGCCCGGGCCGCCGGCACCGCCGAGCGAGGAGCCGATGCTGGCGACCGCTGGATCGGCCATGACGATATCGGCCAGTTGCTGCTGCAGCCCGAGCATCGCCTGGAACGAAGTATCGGGAGAAGCACGCGTCGCGCCGATCACAAAGCCGCTGTCATCGGTCGGAAAATAGCCCTTCGGCGTCTTGATGTAGAGCACCACGGTCAAGGCGATGGTCGCAAAGAACACGATCAGCGTCAGGAACGGGAAGCCCAGCACCACGCGCAGCGTCCTCGTGTAGAACGAGACGATGCGCGACAGGGTGCCCTCGACCAGGCGGTCGAACCAGGTCGCATGGTCGGAAGTCGCCTCCTTGATGTAATGCGCGCAGATCATCGGTGTCAGCGTCAGCGACACCACGGTGGACACCACGATGGCAAAGGTCAGCGTCAGCGAGAACTCGCGCAACAGCCGGCCGACGATCCCGTCCATGAAGATCAGCGGCGTGAAGGCCGCGATCAGCGACAGGCTGATCGCCAGCACGGTAAAGCCGATCTGCCTGGCGCCCTCGAGCGCCGCCGGATAAGGCGCCATCCCGCGTTCGAGGTTGCGGTACATGTTCTCGATCATGACGATGGCGTCGTCGACCACGAAGCCGACGGACACCGCGAGC
>DAIMKE010001098.1:0-2852 GCA_036721875.1 Bradyrhizobium sp.
GGCGAGCCGCTTCCAGATGCCGGCAGAGTTTCGGCGCAGCGCCGCGGCCGCGCTCAGCGAAGCCGAGGGAGCCCGGCGATGATAGGGCATGGCCCCGAGAGAGAGAGCCGCGTCATCGATAGGAGACGCGGAATGGCCGCGATGCTGACCGTCCTGCTCGCCTCCTGCGCGCAGCCGCAGCCGGTGAGCCTCGTCGCGGAAGGTCGGCCTACGAGCGATGCTCTCTATCGTGCTGACCCCGTCAGACCAGGTCGCCTGGCCTATGCGCCGGACCGCGCAACCTTCGCTCCGATGCTGACGGAAGCCTACACCTACCCCACGCAGCCACAGGCCGAGCAGGCCTGGCAACGAGCAAGCCTCAATCGCATGGAGGTCATGGCACGGAATGATGGGCCGCCCGGCATCCGACTGTTCGGGTGCAAGCCGGGCGCGCTCGACAGTTTGACTGGACGCATCACGCGCTATCGCGGTCCCGTCGTCCATTGCGCGGCCGATGTCGCGATGGCGTCAGGATTGCCGCCTCGGCGCGAGACGGTGAACTTCTACTACCATGGAGGTGCCTGGAGCCTGCTTATGACCGATGCGCCGCGGGCGCCTGTTGCCTGGCTCAATCGCGAAAAATCGGTGCGCGATCCGTGGCGGTTCCTGCCGTGGCGGGATCGCTACGAATGAAACCGACTTTGTCGAAAAGTGTTGCGAGTTCTGGGCGATGCCTGCGATGGGGGCGGCATCGTCGACGCGCCGCCCGCTGCGTTACGACGATCGCCACAGCCCTTGTCTGGCAAGGCGTGCAACTCGATGCCGGCGCGCAAGAGCGCACACCCGATCCCGGGGCCTGGCGGCCCGTCTCCTATTCGGATCTGACGGCCCCCGCCCCTGCAAACGCGACCTTCGTGGACATCTGGAAAGAAGAGATCGAGGCGAACAACAAGACCTATCGCGAGAAAGGCGACTTTCGCTTTGCCGGCGGCAACGCGCCAGCGACCGAAGCGCATTTCGTGATCTGGAGTCCCGCGAAATCCGTCGTCCTTTCGATCCTCAACACCGCGACGCACTGCACGACGAAGCAGCGTGACGCCGGCGTTCTCGTCAAGCTCTGTCCTATGCCACTTGTCATCTATGAAGGCGTCCGGACCCAGGTGCTCGACGCCGATCGCGGCTGCTTTGTCGAGATCGACCCCTCAATCGGTCAGCAATCCAGCGTGGCCGCAGCCTACGCTGCTTATGACCTCGGAGCCCGAACGATCAAGACGGGTCTGGTCGTTATGGGCCAAGCTGTCGAGGGCTGTTCGCATGGCATTCCGCTGCCGCGATGAACCGGTGGAACTCAATTCGTGTTCCAGAATCGCGGCGGACCTGGACGCCTAACGCAGCCCACCATTGGCGGTCCGGGCCTCTGGCGCTTAACTCACCCCACCCGCCGTAGGAAACAGGAGCAGGTCATGAACCAGGTTTTGCGAGCGGCCGGCACACTTCTTCTGATCATGGGTGCCGGGCAGGCCATCGCGCAGTCCGATGGGAACTCGGCCTGGCGGGCGATGACGTTCCATGATTTCCGTCAGCCATCAAGCGATGTCCTCCAGACGGTCGTCTGGCCTGACGTGATCGCGGCCGCCAATGCCTACACCGAGAATGAGCTTAAGCGCCCGCTCAAAGGTCGCAATGCGCTCGTCACGGCGTTGTCCTCGACCTATCAGCTCGGCGATCGCACCGTGATCATCAGCACTGCGCTCGTGCGTGGCTGCGACAGCGGCGCAAATTCGAGCGGTGCCGAGATCGAGCCATCGCTCTGTCCGCTCCGCATCCTCGTGATGAAAGCCGGAAAAGTCGTCTCATCCAAGACCGAACACGGCTGCTACATCGACCATGCCGACAAGGACCTCCCCCAAAAGAACCGCAACGACAGTTCCTATACGCGCTTCGACCCGAAGACCGGAACGATTGCGCTTCGCACGGTCGTGGGCGGCAAGGAGATCCCGTCCTGCCAGCGCAGCTACGCTGTCGACTGAAAGGGGGACCGGCATGCCAAGATTCACAAAGGTCTGCTTCGCGCTCAGCCTGGCGGTGAGCCACATTTTTGCCTCGAGCGCGATCGCGCAACGGGGCCAGTACTGTGAACGGACGAACTATTCAGCTCAGCAGATTACCGATGCCGTCCGAAATTCGTCCCTGCGCGATGATCTGAAGTCGACCTCGTGTTCACTGGGCGGGCTCGGACGTTATGAATCCGGCGGCAATAAGGGCGTCTACAATGGCAGTTGCTGCACCGGCATCTTCCAGCTCAACAATGCCAATGTCCGAAAATATGCGGGCACCGATCGCGAGGGCTACGGATGCCTCACGCTGCAGCAGCAGGTCAATGCCTGGGCGAACCTGACCAATGACGGCTACAATACGGGGGTGGTGCGCCAGCTCGCATCGATGCAGACTTTCGACGGCCAGAAGGTCGACGCCGGCTTCCTGTCAGCCTGCATCCAGCTTGGAACGGGGAACTGCCAGAGGATGGTGAGTTCCGGCCGGTGCTCGGGCTTCGCCGACATCAATGGCACAACCATCTGCGACATGGCCCGCTCCGCGCGCGCGATGACGGACCCGAACTGCAAAGATGGCGAAGCGTCATGCACACAGGGGCCGGGGGATTTTCCAACAAACATCGGTGTCGCTGCAAATCCGCCGACGGCCGACATCGCAAATGTCGTCGTAGGATCTTCGGAGGTTTGAGTCAGTCAGGTTCACGAAATCTCGTCGGGATCAATCGCGATCATTGCCGCAAGCCGCTCAAGAGAGATTCGAGTCTCTTGAGGCAGGGAAGTTTTTCGATAGTAGGCGTGAACGAGCGCCCAGTACGCCAC
>DAIMKE010001099.1:0-2846 GCA_036721875.1 Bradyrhizobium sp.
TGATTTTTCTTCGTCGCTTCCGTTGACGGGATCTTTACCACTCTTGTCGAGCGCCTGTTTACCAACACTTCTCTTGCGATCTCGAAACTACGCAAGTTTCCTTGCGTGTAACACACGCGCCACCACGATTAACTCCCCGGCAACCTAAATTCGATACCAACAAAAAAGGTCGAATTGCACGGATGTACTGAGGTTCGATCGTGTAAGTGTTGCGTGAGCGTATCGATGTTTGTGTTGCGTAACCAGCCGAAGGGCGCGCGGTTTGCGTCCTTCGGCCTCGGTCTCTGCGTCTTCGCATTGATGCCGACCGAGATCGGATATCAGGATATTGCTGCACTGCTGGCCCGTCAGCCCGGCGTTGCCGAGCGCTGGCAGAAGCGGGTGTTCAACTCCGCCGGCACGATCCAGGTCGCGACGTTCAGCTTCGGCCGTCCGATCGGAACGTCCTCGCCGCAGACTGCAACCTATCGCCTGGCAAGCCTCGACCATCAGGGCATCGACATCACGGGCTCGGTGACGCGCAATCCGATCGTTGCGCCGCCGCCGCAATACCATGCGACCGATTTTCCGAAGGTCGATCGCACGCTGAAAGGCGATCGGCTTGTCATCATGCCGGGCCAGCCGCCAGAGATCTTGGCTCCAACCGAGCGCGCGCCGGCGATCGAGGATCCCGCCAACTCCAACGCATTGGTCCGGGGCGCCAAGACCGCCGAGACGGCGCCGTCCGTCGAGCGCGCGCCGCTTGATCCCGAGCTCCAGGCCGCGCTGAGCGCGCCGCCGCTGGAGCAGTTCGACGTGTCGCTGTCGCTCGAATCCAGGCCGCAGGACGATCCCAAGCGCGCTCCGCAAGCGCCGGAGAGTCGCAGCGCGGCCGCGTCGTCGCGCGACGGCTTCTCCTTCAAGACCTCGAGCCTGTTTTTCGGTTCGTCGCTTGGCTCGCCCGAGAGCATGGAGCGTTGGCAGCCCGGCGAAGAACCGGTCATCGTCATGCCCGGTGCAATTGCCGATCCCGACATGAAGGTGATGGCGTCACTGCCGGTCGATGCCGACGGGCCGGTGAGGGCAGGCGACATGGGCGAGAGCGTCGCGCCGAAGGGCGAAGTCAATGCCGACAATCAGCGCGCCAAGACGCCGGCCGAGCGGCTCGGCCTGTTCGACGACAAGTCGCGCGCCAGGTCGGAGAAGTGTCTGGCCGAAGCCGTCTACTTCGAGGCTCGCGGAGAAGCAGTGCGAGGCCAGATCGCGGTGGCGCAGGTGGTGCTGAACCGCGCGTTCTCCGGCAAATATCCGGAGACCGTGTGCGGCGTGGTCTACCAGAACAAGCATCGCCATCTGGCGTGCCAGTTCACCTTCGCCTGCGACAACAACAAGGACGTGATCCGCGAACCCGATATGTGGGAGCGCGCCCGGAAGATCTCGAAGGCGATGCTCGACGGCCAGCTCTGGCTGCCGGAAGTCGACAAGTCGACGCACTATCACGCCTATTGGGTGCGCCCGTCATGGGTCAACGAAATGAAGCGGATGTACAAGACCGGCGTACATACCTTCTACCGGCCCCGCGCCTGGGGCAACGGCAGCGACGCGCCGAGCTGGGGCTCTGCCGCCGAAACCGCCGAGATCTCCGCCAGGCTTGCGGAAGCCGCGCAAAGCTCGGCCGAGCAGGTGAGCGTGAAGCGGTAGGGATATCTCCGTCGTCGAGTGGGAGCGCAGCGATCTGCTCCCGTCATTCCGGGGCGCGCCCCTTGGCGCGAACTATGATGTGCAATTGCACATCTGAGAATCCATTTCTCCACGTCACTTGTGGCCCATTGGATTCCGGGTTCTCGCTACGCGAGCCCAGGAATGACGGAGAGATTCGCCGCGAGATTGCGACGTCACATTTATAGGATGGGTGGAGCGCAGCGATACCCATCATGCTTCGGCATATACGATTGATGGGTTTCGCTGCGCTCTACCCATCCTACGGGACTGTAGCCCTGCAAAATTGCATCGATTGCTCTCGCCGATTTTGCAGGGCTGCCCTGCAGTGGAAGTTTTTTCTCCGCTGCCCTTGGGGTTTTAATGCAAATGCATTAAGTCACTGCGGCGCGAATTCGATTGGCCAGCAGGGGTATTGAAATGGCTGTAACGACCGGCGACCGTCCATCCTCGGGCGCTGCCACCTGGCGGACACCGCTGGTGATCATCATCTGCGGGTGCGCGATTGCGCTGCTGAGCTTCGGGCCGCGATCGAGCCTCGGGTTTTTCGTGCAGCCGATGAGCGCGGATTTTGCCTGGGGCCGCGACGTCTTCGGGCTCGCGCTGGCGCTGCAAAACCTGCTGTGGGGACTGGGCCAGCCGATCGCGGGCGCGATCGCAGACAAGTTCGGGATCCTCCGTGTGATGGTCATCGGCGCGATCCTGTATGCCGGCGGGCTGTTGCTGATGCGTTATTCGGCGACGCCGATGTCGCTCAATCTCGGCGCCGGTGTCCTGATCGGCTTCGGGCTCTCAGGCTGTTCGTTCAATCTCGTGTTGTCCGCATTCAGCAAGCTGCTGCCGCCCGAGAAGCGCGGCATCGCGCTCGGCGCGGGCACTGCGGCCGGCTCGTTCGGGCAATTCCTGTTCGCGCCGTTCGGCGTGGCGATGATCGACAATTTCGGCTGGCAGCCGGCGCTGACGGTATTCGCGTTGCTGATGCTCCTGATCGTGCCGTTGTCGCTCGCCATCGCGACGCCGCCCGCGACGTCGTCGAATGTCCCCGTCGCCGACCAGCAGTCGTTCAAGACGGCGCTCGCCGAAGCGTTCGGCCATCGCTCCTATGTGCTGCTCGTGCTCGGCTTCTTCACCTGCGGCTTCCAGCTCGC
>DAIMKE010001100.1:0-2843 GCA_036721875.1 Bradyrhizobium sp.
CGTCAGCGCGCCGAGCGTTTCCGGCCCGATTGCGAGATCGCGCATCAGGTCGAGGCCGATGGTGACGTTGGCGGCGCGGAAAAAGTGACTGCCGACATAGGCGGTGGCCAATGTCGCGACGATGATCAGGCCCCGGCGGTGGGGGAACGGCTGCCGCTCGGAGGGCTGCATCGGTAGGATCGTGTCCCGCTTCTCGTTGAAGATGGTGGCAGGTATCTTGAAGACGAGCCTATGCCGGCTTGGTTGGCACTTCAAGGCTTGCCCAAGTTGCGCTGCGGCAAATCCCCTGTCCTGCAACTCTTCAACGCGGCGCCATCCTGGATCGCATTTGGTCTCAGCCACACTTCATGACTTGAAACCGCCGGGATGAAACTCTCATTATCTGCCCAGGGGGCCGATTCCAGAGCACCCTTTTTGGGAGGATACCAATGAAGGCATTCATATTGGGTGCAGCGATCACGCTTGCGTTCTCGGGCATCGCCGCCGCGCAGGCGCCGAGTTGGACCGTTCCGGAGGAAAGCAAGCGCTGTCCTTCGAAATGGGGCGCAGCCGACGAGCGCGGCTCGGCCAATCACCAGAAGCCGGCGGCGGTGATGAACGCCGCCAAACTGATCAAGTCCGGCGAGGTGTTCGAACTCGCGCACGTGCTCGGTCCCAGCATGGCGTTCTTCGGCACGCGGCGCTTCGACGTCCACACCAAGCGCACGTTCATGAACCAGTTCTCCAACATGCGCGGCTCGAACGAAGAGATCATCATCACCGAACTCGGCCAGGTCGGCACCCAGTTCGACGGCTTTGCCCACCAGACCCATCTCAACAGCTGGTACAATTGCCAGAAGGTCGACGAGAACGTCGATCGCGGCGGCTTCAAGAAGTTCGGCGTCCATAATGTCGGCGCACTGTTCACGCGCGGCGTGCTGATCGACGTCGCGGGTTTCAAGGGCGTCGAGATGCTGGGCGACAATTACGAAATCACCGTGGAAGATCTGGAGGGTGCGCTCAAGAAGCAGAACCTGACGCTGCAGCCCGGCGACGCCGTTCTCATCCACACCGGCTGGGGCAAGCTCTACGGCAAGGACAACCCGCGCTACGTGAAATCCTGCCCCGGCATCGGCGTGCCGGCTGCGCTCTGGCTCGCCGCAAAGGACCCGATGCTGCTCGGCGCGGACAACTGGCCGGTCGAAGTCTCGCCCAACCCGGACAAGCAATTGTCGCTGCCGGTGCACCAGGTCGCGCTGGTGGTGAACGGCATCCATTTGCTGGAGAACCTCAAGCTCGATGACCTCGCGCAAAAGGGCGTGGGCGAATTCGCCTTCGTGATGCAGCCGCTCAAGATTCAGGGCGGCTCGGGCTCCACGGTGTCGCCGATCGCCGTGAGATAGCGGTAGCTCCGCGATCCGCAGGTCCCTGATGAATGTCCGCGCTTTGCGGGAAGTGCGGACATTCGCTTGGCCCGGGGCGTTGCCTGTGACACGGTGGGGACAAGGAATGTTTCCTTGGAAGCCAGCCCCACGAGTGATCATGAGTTTCTTCGAGCAACTGAAGACCGCGGCTGCCGCCGAATGGCGAGCCTATACCGAGCATCCCTTTACCGAAGGACTGGCCGACGGTTCGCTCCCAGAGGCCGCGTTTCGCCACTATCTCGTTCAGGATTATCTGTTCCTGATCGAGTTTGCCCGCGCCTACGCGCTCGCCGTCTACAAGTCTCCCCAGCTTGTGGATATGCGCGAAGCGGCCGGCGGCCTCTCGGCCATTCTCGATGTCGAGATGAACCTGCATATCAAACTCTGCGCCGGCTGGGGCCTGTCGGCCGCGGACCTCGAACAGGCGCCTCCGGCGTCCGAGATGCTGGCCTATACGCGCTACGTGCTCGATGCCGGCATGCGCGGCGATCTGCTGGCGCTCAAGGTAGCGCTTGCGCCCTGCGTGATCGGTTACGCCGAGATCGCGACGCGGCTTGCCGCGCGGCCCAACGCGCTCGCTGCAACCAACCCCTATAGCGTCTGGATCGCCGAATATGCCGGCGCCCCCTATCAGGAGGTCGCGGCGAACGCACGCGCACACCTGGGTGGCCTCGCCGATCGCTACGTCACGCCGACCCGCGAGGCCGAGTTGATCGCGATCTTTCGGGAAGCCACCCGGCTCGAAGCCGACTTCTGGGAAATGGGCTGGCGCGCCGGCAAGCGTTGATTGCGGTTACGACTTCGTCGTGGTGAAATCGGCCCATGAGCCCATCGATACCATCGCCCTCCACGGACGCTTTGCAGATCCGCCCGATGCGGCCGGAAGAAATTTCGATTGCCATCGACTGGGCCGCGGCTGAAGGCTGGAATCCCGGCCTCGCCGATGCAGCCTGCTTCGCCACGGTCGATCCGCGAGGTTTTCTCATCGGCGAGTTCGACGGCGAAACGGCCGCGACCGTTTCCTGCGTCGGTTACGGTGCGAGCTTCGCCTTCCTCGGCTTCTGCATCGTTCGCCCCGACCTGCGCGGCCGCGGCCTGGGATTGCAGATATGGAACGCAGCCATCGCGCACGCCGGCTCGCGGGTGATCGGGCTCGAAGGCGGGGTGGCGCAGCAGGAGAACTACCGAAAATCCGGATTCAAGCTCGCGTATGCCAACATCCGCTACGGCGGCACTGTCGCGCCTCCGCCGGACATACCCCACGACGATGTCATGCCGCTGAGCGAGATTCCGCTCGCTGACGTCGAGGCGTACGACGCGGCCGTCTTTCCTGCTCCGCGATCCGCGTTCCTGCGCAGTTGGATCGGCACGCAAGGCCATGTCGGCCGTGCGGTCGTGCACGATGGCAGGCTTACCGGCTGGGGCGTGATCCGTCCGTGC
>DAIMKE010001101.1:0-2842 GCA_036721875.1 Bradyrhizobium sp.
CCGGCATGACCCGGATCAGGTTCAAAGGGTCACCGCGGTCCAGGACCCACTACTTTGAAGTAGCCGGCCCAAGCGTGCGGTATCTCAGCTCCTCACGGAGCACCCCTCGGAACAGGTCTAATGTAGGCCGATAGGCAGAAGTGTCAACGCGGCCGCGTGCGGAACTGCCCTGCATTCGCGCCCCGGACGCAGCGCAGCGCGCAAGCGGTGCGCTGCCGAGCCGGGGCCTGGCTGGTGCGGCAAGTTGGGTCCCGGTTCTGCGGAGCAGCGCTTGCGCGCTGCACCGCGCCCGGGACACGAGATCAGCGGCTACTTCGCGGTCTGCATCGCATTCGCGTCGGTGGGAGCCGGCGCCGGGACGCTCTTCGACTTTGCGCTCGCCAGCACCGGGGCGATCTGCAGCGGGCCCTGCTGCCGCTGGCGCTTGGCGGCGTAGTAATAGCCGCTCGCATAGTAACGCACGGCGCGGCTGTGATCGCCGTTGGCGGCGCGATAGGCGCCGGCGAGATATTTGGTGCCCCAGGCTAGATTGGTGTTGGGATCGCGCAGGCCCGCGGCGTCGCCGGTGTAGCCCATGCCGCGCGCGGTCGGGAGCTTGATCTGCATCAGCCCGATGGTGCCGCCGCGCCCGACCAGGTTCGGATGATACTTGCTCTCCCGCACGATCACGCGATGCACCAGCGCTTCCGGCACGTTGTTGGCGCTGGCATGCGTCGCGACCATGCTTTCATACTGCGCGCGGCTCTGCGCGTTGGCTTCGGGCGAGAGCAGCAATGCGGCGAAGGCTGCGAGCGCAAGCTTAAGCAAAATTTTCATCAAACAATCTCTGACCTATCGGAATTTGCATCTCCGGACTATTGAGGCCAGCGGGCGGCGGTGCGGCGAAAAGACGGCAGCATTGCGGCCAGATATGCGCGCGCTCGCAATCGTTCAGAATGGCACAGCAGCAATGCTACGTTGCGTGTGCGGTGGATTGCGCCCGGGAAAATTTATCTGTGTCACGCCGCCGCGCAGGAATCGCGTGCAAAGGACACAGTCAAGGTGTAAAGAATTTTCCCGGCGTAAAAGTGTGTGTTCCGACAGCAAAGCTGTCGCATCAATCAAACGACAAAATCAGAACAAAAGTCCGAAGGGAGATGCGCCTATGGCTCGACTCGATTCCGGCTATTTGCCCCGTGGAAATCCCTGCGCGCAGTGCGGCAAGCTGATCCCGCGACCCGACTGGGTCGAAAGCAGCCCGGGCCGCACGTCGTTCCTCTGGTTCTGCCGCGCCTGCGACTATCGCTTCGAAGCGATCGCGATCTACGAGGAAACCCATCCGGATGCACTCGCGGCCTGAACCGTTTCAGGCGGCGGACTGCCGGCTCTGACGAACCGGCAATTCAACACGAACGATCAAACCGTGCGGCTGCCGGTCGTGCAGCGACAGCGCGCCGGCGTGCGCAAGCACGATGGCGCGGGCGATCGACAGCCCGAGACCGAAGCCCGCCGCTTCATCCATGTTGCGGGCGTCGTCGCCGCGCACGAACGGTTCCAGCACGTTGTTCTTCAGCGCGTCCGAAATGCCGGGACCGTCGTCCTCGACGTCGATCGTCACTTGTTCCGCCGACATGCGAAGGCGGACGGCGGCCTGTCCGCCGAAGCGGACGGCGTTTTCCACGAGATTCGTGATCGTGCGGTAAAGGTCGTCGGGCCGCACGGTCGCCAGCGCGTGAGCCGGGCCGTCGTAGACGACCTTGTGTCCCATGTCGCCGAACTGATCGGTCACCAGCTGCAGCGTGCTTGCGATGTCGACCAGCGTCATCGCTTCGAGCTTGCGGTCGTTGCGCAGAAACGACAGCACGGAGTCCAGCATCGAGCGCATCTGGTCGAGATCGGCGAGCATGCGGCCGCGATGGGGCTCGTCCTCGATGAATTCCGAGCGCAGCCGCATCCGCGTGATCGGCGTGCGCAGATCGTGGCTGATGGCGGCGAGCATTCTGGTGCGATCGTCGATCAGTCCGGTGATCCGCTCACGCATGCGGTTGAGCGCCTTCGCCACCGATCGGACTTCCTCCGGCCCGTGTTCGGGAAGCGGCGCCGCATCGCCGTTCAGGCTGAAGCTTTCGGCCGCCCTCGCAAACGAGGACAGCGGCGCGGCCAGGGCGCGAGCCGCCCACAGTCCGAGCAGCGTCACGCTGATCACCGCAAACAGCAGCGTCATCATCCAGGGACTGCCCATGAAGGGCGGGCGCCGCGGCTCCGGCATCAGGCTGGCGGACATCATTGTACCGTCGGGCAGCACGATGCCGAGCTTGCGCGTATCGCCGTCGCCTTCGGCGGCGAAAATACGGTAGCCGTCGCCGAGGCGGCGCTGCAGGAAATGCAGATGCCTGTCCCCGGTTTCACGCGCCGCCGCAGCCGGCTCTGAGGCAAGCGGCGCGATGCCGAGGTGCGGAAAGGCGCGCGCGATATCGGCCATCAGGCGCGGCCGTTCGGAAGCCGGCGCCGCGCCGAGCAACTGGATCGCGCTGGTGAGCTGGGCGTGGCCGCGGTCGGCGGCATAATCCGGCCGGTCCGGCCGGTTGATCATAAAGCTCGCGGTGATGACCAGATGCAGTGCGATGATGGATACCACCACCAGCGCCGCGATCTGCCCGCTGATCCGCCTGAGATTCAGGAAGCCGAGCAGCTTCATGTTCAGTTGCCGGCGGCGGATGCGGATTCCGCGCCGGCATCTTTCACCCTCGGCGTAAACATGTAGCCGCCGGAGCGCACGGTCTTGATCATGGTGGCATTCTGCGGATCGGGCTCGATCTTGCGGCGGATGCGGCTGACCAGCACGTCGATGGAGCGCTCGAAC
>DAIMKE010001102.1:0-2841 GCA_036721875.1 Bradyrhizobium sp.
GGTCCTGCGCGATCGCGAAATCCGACGCTGCAGGCCAACGCGTTCGTCGTGGCGACCGCCGCTGCGATCACCGGCGCCGGGTTCATCGTGGCGACCGATCAGTTTGCGGTAGACCGCCTGCGGATTGCGCGCATCAGCACAGCCGATGCCCCGGCGCTCGACGGCGACACATCGGACCGGGCCTGGCGCGGCGTGAAGCCGTTCTCGCTCCTGACCGGCGAAGGCGGGAATTTCGACGGCAAGGGCGAAACCAGGATCATGGTCCGCGCGGTGCATGACGGCACCTTTGCGTATTTCCTCTTCACCTGGGAGGACTCGACGCGCTCGCTGAAGCACCTGCCGCTGGTCAAGGAAGGCGACGGATGGCACCTGCTGCACTCCGGCTATCGGATCGGCGACGAGCATCAGTACAATGAAGACAAGTTTTCGGTGCTGTTGACGACGTCGGACGCCACCCTCGCGGGTGGCCGAACCTTTCACGCCGGGCCGCGGCCGGTTGAGAACGCGCCCGCGACCATGAGCGGCCGCGGCCTGCATTTTACGGGCGGCGGTTACGTCGACGTCTGGCAATGGAAAGCCACCAGCGGCGGCGCTACCGGCTGGATGGATGATTCGCATATCGGACCGCCGCAGGAGCCGACGCCGATGCAGGCGGCAAACGTCGTTCCATACCGGGGTGGCCTCGGGGCCGATCCGGGAACGACGAACCACAAGGACAATTTCACCATCGAAGCCGACACCAGCGGCGGTGCCACGCGCGGCCGCCTGATCGCTCCGCTTCGCCTGCCCAAGGTAGCCGAGACGATGACGGCTGCGATGGGCGCGGTCGATCTCGATCCCGATCATGGCGATAGCGACGGCGCGCGCTGGTACATGACCGAGCAGGAGTCGGTGCGCTACTCCGCCGAGGCGGACGCCCGCATCCCGACCGGAACGGTGATCCCCGGCGTCATCGTCAACGGGGAATTTTCAGGCGACCGCGCCGACATCAGGTGCGCGGCCCGCTGGGCCTCCGGCTATTGGGCGCTCGAAGTGAAGCGCCGGCTCGATGCCTCAAGCAAATTCGATGTACCGATCAGGACCGGCGTCTCCATGCGGCTCGCAGCGTTCGATCACAGCCAGATCAGACACACAAGACATGTCCGGCCCATTCGTCTCGAGGTGGAACAATGAAGAAGATTTGCAAGGTAACCGTCAACAACGAGCCGTTTCTCGCCAACTGCGGCGACCTCTTGCTGGACTGGGCGTTGATGAATGGCGTCGATCTTCCGCACGATTGCCGCTCCGGCATTTGCGGCGCCTGCAAGGTGCACCTCGTCGACGGCAAGGTGTTCGGCGGCCAGACGCCGGGCGACGACATGATCCACGCCTGCCAGGCGAGAATCGTATCCGATCTCGAGATTGCGATCGAGGCGGCGCCGGAGCCGACCACCGTGCCGGCGCGCGTGGCCGAGATCGTTCAGCTCGCGCCCGACGTGGTCGGTGTCGACGTCGAATTGCCGAAACAGCTGGAAATCCTTCCCGGCCAGTACTGCAAGGTGCAGTATCAGGGCTTTCCGGCCCGGTCCTACAGCCCGACCTATCCGCTGGAAGGCCGTCCGCACGATCGCCTGCTGCACTTTCACATCCGGAAGGTGAAGGACGGCCTGGTGTCGTCGGCGCTCGGCCGCGACATCCAGGCCGGGCACCGTGTCAAGCTGACGGGACCGTTCGGCCGCGCCTTCTTCCGGACGGGCCATCCGGGGCGCATCGTGCTCGTCGCCAGCGGAACGGGTTTTGCGCCGATGTGGTCGGTCGCGGTGGCCGCGATCATGGAGCAGCCGGAGCGCGAAATGGTGTTCGTGGTGCAGGCGCGGAGCATTCGTTCGCTGTACATGAACGCCGCCCTCTGCCGGCTGGCGCTGTTTCCCAACGTGAAGCTGATTCCGATGGTATCGGAGCCGCAAAAGATCTCGAATGCAGTTCGCAGCGGGCGGCCGACCGATCACCTGCCGCAGCTTACGCCGGACGACGTGGTCTACACCGCCGGCGCGCCGGCGATGACCGAAGCGGTGGCGCGGATCGCCAAGGCCGCGGGTGCCCGCTGCTACACCGATCCTTTCGTGCAGGAGCACTCGGGATCCGAACAGGCCGGCCTGATGTCGCGGCTCACCGGATGGCTCAGCGAACCAAAGGACAAACCGATCGCATTGCAGCCGGCGCGACAGGAAAATGTCGAACGCCGTTTCGCCGCACTGGCCAGGTCGATGCGCTAGTCTAGGAATCCGAAATCGCGGCGAGATACCGCCGGACGGACATGTCGAATGCCGCTTTGGCATTCTTGCTGATATTGCGGCCCCACCACGCGCCATAGATGCGGTCGAACACCAGCGTTTCGACCGCGCGCGCGATCCTTTGCACCGCACTGGCATTGAGCGGGATGTAGTTCGGGAAACTGTACATGAAGCTGAGCGAGCGGCGATCCATCGCCACCATCGCGACATCGCCGGTCAGCAGCGCACCGCGGCCGTCTGCGCCCGCGCCCCAGTGCATGATCGTGCCGCCGGCGAAATGCCCGCCGGTCCGCACCAGCAGCAGATCATCCGCGATCCGATGGCTGTCGCCGGTCCACGGCACGATGGCGGGATGCGGCCGCGTGACAAAGGCGCGATCATCGCCATGCAGGTAGACCGGCACACCGCCGAACGCCTCGCTCCAGTCGGCGACCGCGCCATAATAATGCGGATGCGAGATCGCGATCGCCTTCAGCCCGCCGAGTGCTGCGACATATCGGATGGCGTCGTCGGTCGCGAGCGGAATGCAATCCCACATCACGCAGCCGTCGTTTTTGAGGCACCAGCA
>DAIMKE010001103.1:0-2837 GCA_036721875.1 Bradyrhizobium sp.
GCCGCAACCTGCTCATGCGCGCTCTTGGCGTCGGCGATCATCTGGTCCTTGTTGGCGAAATGCCTTGCGGCCATGCGAGCCAGCGCCTGCTCGAACGGCTGGTCGCCGAGTTTGCGGAAATTCGCGATTGCAGACTTCTGGGCGTCGGCCGCGGGGTCGGCGGCGTTGAGCGCCAAATTGGTCGCGCCGCGCTCGCGGGCCCATTGGCCTGCGCTTTCCAGCAACATATCCGCGGTCTCGTTGACCGAGGCCGCATCGGCGGCCGTTGCCCGCTCCAGGTTGGCATTGCGCAAGACGTGTCCGGAGATGCCGATACCGAAGAGGGCCAGCAGCGCAACCGCCGTGACAAGGAGATTGCGAATACTCCATACCGTTCCGGCTCGCGCGGACGCATTGGTGGTGGCCATTCCCTGCACCCCCTAGGCGGTTCGGGAGCTGCCAAGTTGATGCTGAGGCAGACCGCTCCGACGTTTCCAAAGAACCTAACCGACTTCATTGTCGACAGCAGTCGGGCACAAGCATCGCGCAAGAAAATGCGCGCGATGGGACTCACGCGGCCTCGTTGGACCGGGCGCCATAAGGCGGCGCTTTGGCAAAATGGTATGCTGCATCTTCCACGTTAAACTTAACGCCGGCTGCGTATAACTACGGGAAAAGAGCGGGAAATTCCTGAAATTAAACAGCTTTCGCGTGTCGCTAAACTAGCGTGCACGCTGAGGTGAAGAACCATCTATTTAGGATTGTCGAAGCGCGCTGTGTTCGTGCCGATTCATGATGGCAGACCGGCCGCTGCAAGTCCGCTTCTTGGTGATGCATCCTAAAACCTGTGCACGATGTCCGCTTCGGGTTCAAACTCAGAGGTCGAGGCGGATGATCGGGAGTTTCGCTTTGCCCCCATAAGCGGAAATGCCTAGGAACGGCCGGTTTGCGCCACAAGCGGCCGTATGAAACGAACGACCGTTGGCCCTCATGGAGGGGTCTACGATTTTCTAGCGGCCGTCAATAACAGCTGATTTGGACCTTCCCACCCGGTGGCAGTTTCATATCGACTGAGAACTTGCTCCATATCCGCCCATGCGGCTTCAGCTTTCACGCCGTCAAGGCTCTTCAATATCTCGACGATCGGCCCCGCCGATGTTCGT
Organism: Bradyrhizobium sp.; assembly: GCA_036721875.1. Classification (GTDB taxonomy): domain Bacteria; phylum Pseudomonadota; class Alphaproteobacteria; order Rhizobiales; family Xanthobacteraceae; genus Bradyrhizobium. The sequence goes on from DAIMKE010001103.1 coordinate 1,143, forward strand.
ATGAATTTCATGTAGTCCTTGACGGTCGGGAGGTGAAACGGCGCTGCAACGCTGGTGGTCGCGATCTCGCGGAATCCCGCCCGCTTGAACAGGTCATCGATCAGGCCGGGCTTGCCGAGACTGAGCAGCCCGCCGGGCTGAAACGGATCGCGCGGCGGCAGGCCGGCGTGCCCAAGCGCCGTCGACATCAGCGTCGTCACACAGGGATTGGCCTGGGGCGACCCGAACACCATCGTACAGACGCCGCCACCGGGTTTGAGCACCCGCGCCATTTCACGCAATCCCTGTAACGGGTCGCCGAAAAACATCAGGCCGAGCCGACAGACCACCGCGTCGAACCGGGTGCCCTCGACCTGCAAGTTCTGTCCGTCCGACACGCGCGTCTCGAAGTTGCGATGACCCGCGGCGGCGGCCTGCTGCGCTGCGAATTGAAGGATCTCGGGCGACAAATCCGTGGCCAGCACGTAGCCGTCGGGACCAACCCGCTCGGCAATATCAAGGGTCTGGTCGCCGGCGCCGGCGGCGACATCGAGGACATGGGCGCCGGGTTTAACGCCGGCCATTCCAAGCATGGCCTGCGTCGCCTGCTGCAACCACGGCCGAATGACGGCGCCGGAGTCGCGCCAGCCCCGGGCCGCCTGGTCCCACTGCGCGCGCATCGCCGCAGTGGCAACATCAGGGTCGACGGAAAGCTCTTTGTTCATGGCACGCGCTTTCGAACTCGTTTCAGATCGGATTATTCAGGTTTGATCTTGCCGTCACGGACGATGGTTTTCCATTTGCTCAGCTCGGTCTGCAGATGCGCCGCGAACGCGTTCGGCGAGCCATTGATCGGCGTATATCCAAGCCCTGCCAACCGATCCCGCACGTCCGGCAACGCCATGATCTGACCGATCTGCCGATGCCTGAGTTCGACGATGTCGTGAGGAGTTCCCTTCGGCAGCAATATCCCGTCCCAGAATCCGACCTCGTGGTTCGGTATGCCTGCCTCCTCCAGGGTGGGATTGCTGGGAAATTCCGGAGCGCGCGTCTTGTCGGCAACGGCGAGCAACCGAAGTTTGCCGTCGCGCACCAGCGAGGCAACGATTGGAAGGGTGAGATGCAGAATCTGGGTGTGACCGGCAACTGTTGAAGTCACGGCCGGAGGCCCGCCCTGGAACGGGACGTGCACGACGTCGAGCCCGAGCGTCTGTTTGAATAGCCGCTCGCTTGCGAGGTGCGGCGAAGAACCATAACCGGGTGAGGCGTAACTATACTTGGCGGAGCTCGCCTTCACCAGCGCGACAAGTTCCTTGATGGTGGTGGCAGGCACGGACGGGTTGACCGAAATCGTTTCGGGCGCCGCGACCAATAGTGTGACCGGCGTAAAACTGTCGGGAACCTCGTAGGCAAGCTTTTCGCCGATCGCGGGCTGAACGACGAAGTTCTGATTGACGATGACCATGGTGCAGCCGTCCGGCAACGCCTTGGCGGCCGTCGCGGTGCCGATCATCCCGCCGGCGCCGGGGAGATTCTCGACATAGAACCGCCCGCCCGCCTCGGAGAGCTTTTGCGCCAGGATTCGCGCGATCACATCGTCCGCCGACCCCGGCGGGTATGACACGATGATCTTGACGGGCTGAGAGCATTCAGCCCTTACTGGCTGCGCGATGGCCGACGATACGACGGCGATCGTGACCAGCCCCAGTATCATCG
>DAIMKE010001104.1:0-2835 GCA_036721875.1 Bradyrhizobium sp.
TCCGGGGCGATGCGAAGCATCGAACCCGGAATCTCGAGATTCCGGGTCTGGTGCTCGCGCACCATCCCGGAATGACCGCGACGAAAGCCTACGCCACCCTTCGCGCCGCACCTGCCTTGACCAAGATCGCGTCGAGGCAGTCGATCATCAGCGAGATCTCCTCGCGGGTGACGTTGAGCGCCGGCATGAAGCGCAGCGCGTCCGGCTGCGGCGAGTTGATGAGGACGCCGTCCGCAAGCGCCTCGGCCACGATCGCGGCGCCGATCGGCAGCTTCAAATCCAGCGCCAGCAGCAGTCCCCGTCCACGGATTTCGCCGAGGCCGTGCCGCGCCGACAGCTTTTGCAATTCGCTCTCCAGAAAGAGACCGGCGTCGGTGGCTGACTTCAGGAAGTCCGGCTGGCTGACATGTTCGAGCACCGCAAGACCCGCCGCGCACATCAAGGGATTGCCGTTGAAGGTGCCGCCCTGGTCGCCGTGTTCGAAGCACGACGCGTGCTCGGTCGCCAGCAAGGCCGCCAGCGGCACTCCGCCGCCGATGCCCTTGCCGAGCGTCATGATGTCGGGCTCGATCCCGGTGTGTTCGTAATGAAACAGCTTTCCTGTGCGGCCCATGCCGGTCTGAATCTCGTCGACGATCAGGAGCAGGCCGTGCGCCTTGGTCAGCGCCCGCAGCTCCTGCATGAAGTGATCGGTTGCCGGCCAGACGCCGGCTTCGCCCTGGATCGGCTCCAGCATCACGGCCACCGTGTTGTCCGAGATCAGCGCCCGCACGGAATCGAGGTCGTTGAGCCGCGCTTTCCGGAAGCCCGACACTTTCGGCTCGAACAGCGGCTCGAACGCCTTCTTGCCCGAGGCCGACATGGTCGCGAGCGTGCGGCCGTGAAAGCCGCCTTCGAAGGTGATGATTTCGAACGCGCCGTTCTTGAATTTCGCGCCGTATTTCCGCGCGAGCTTGATCGCGCCTTCATTGGCTTCCGCGCCGGAATTGGCAAAGAACACCTGATCGAAGCAACTGTTCTCGACCAGCGCTTTCGCGAGTTGCAGGCTGGGACCGTTGTAGAAGGCGGGGCTCGGCGTCAGCAAAAGCTTTGCCTGCGCTGAAAGCGCTTCGGCGATGATCGGCGGCGAATGGCCGAGGCAGTTGACGGCCCAGCCCTGCATGAAATCGAGATAGCGCTTGCCGGAATCGTCCCAGAGATAGGCGCCTTCGCCGCGGACGAACACGGCCTGCGGGCGGGCGGTGATATTCATCAGCGCGGGATACGGATGGGCAGCATGGGTCATGTCGATCTCCTCTGGAAGTTGGGTGAAAAGGCAGGCCGAAACGCAAGAAGGCCGCACTTTTGAGGGTGCGGCCTTCTCGAAAACTTAGCTGAAACTAGCTGATCAGCGTTGTCGTCGGACATGGCGCGCCCCATCATCGTCGCGGGAGCGACGACGCAGGCAGGCGCGGCGGTTGGTCCGGTTCAGTTTCATGGCGCAGGGCCATACAGCCTGATTGCAGTGAATGTCAAGAGGATGCGTTTGACGGCACCGCGCGTACCGACCGGTCAGGTCGCGCGCGGGGCTTCTTCGGAATCCTCCTCGCCCCAATGCGCGTCGGCGATGGACGTGTCGATCAGTTCGCCGCGCAGCAAGGCAAGCGGCGACTTGTAGTACAGCGCGATGTTGTGAAACGGATCCGTCAGGACCTTCCAGACCCATATCAGCCCGGTGGGCACATCGCGGGCGAGGAACAACTGGATCATGCGAAACAGCCCGCCACCAATGCCAATCACGAGCCAGACCGCGCCGACATGACGAACGAAGTCGAGCCGGTTGGTTGGTGGTGCGAACACGCCGAACAAGGTTGGAAACAGGAACAGCACAAACGGAGCGAGGCCCCACACGACCAGCAGGACAATCTTGCGATGCTGGTTGTAGCCGACCTTGACCGCCTCCTTGTATTCGTTGGTGACCTTGTTGACGTCGTCGTAGCCGTTGGGCTCGAAGAAGAAGTGCCCGGTCTGCCGCGTCAACATCGCGAGCCAGCCGGCGAGGCCGGCCAGTGCCGCATCGGTGAACAGCAGCGCATAGCAGCCAAGGAAGATCACGGCGCTGATCAGGTGCAGCGTCTGATTGATCCGGCTTTGGTGGTAGTAGCGGTAGTCGTCCCACCGTTGTGTTCGCAGAGTTTCTGAAACGCGGGTCATCATTCTCTCTCCCAGGTTGAATGCGAAGCCAGCGATAGGGAGAGTCGATGAAGCGGGCATGACAACATGAAGTTGTCATAATACGTGATCGGCGTGCGTGATTGGGGCGTAGCGCGAGCGGCTACCGACTTCTCAAGGCGCAAACGTGCAGGCTGGAATGACGTCAGCCGCGCACTGCCTATAGGGTCAAAAATGCCCCGCGCATGTCGTGGGAGCATTGCGCTGGATCAAAAGCGCGAAGCAGGCACATCGGAATCCGCAACTGCCGGCGCTGTCCCGATAGACGAAAGCTGCCGGCGTCAAAATCCGGCGACGCTGCCGTGCAGATCGTATTGATCGGCGCGCTCGATCCTGGCGGTAACGATCTCGCCGACCTTGAGCGGGCGGCGGCTGGAGAGATAGACCGCGCCGTCGATCTGCGGCGCATCGGCCTTGGAGCGGCCCTTGGCGACCGTCGGTCCGACTTCGTCGATGATGATCTGCTGACGCGTGCCGACCTTGCGCTTCAGACGGCGCGCCGAGATTTTCTGCTGCCGCGCCATCAGAGCGTTCCAGCGTTCCTGCTTGATCTCGTCGGGCACGACATTGCCGATCGCGTTGGAAGGCGCGCCGGCTACCGGCTCGTATTTGAAGCAACCGAGA
>DAIMKE010001105.1:0-2828 GCA_036721875.1 Bradyrhizobium sp.
CCTTTTCGTTGTCATCGAGATGGCGATCAATTCGGTCCGCGGCACGATGGAACAGGTTGACGGTCGACCAGAGCAAATCGCTAAGGTCCGGCTCGAGCCGCGTATCGCTCAAGGTGGCAACCAAGGCGTCGAAGATATCGGCGACTGCGCCGGCGATCATCTTGCCCTCGGGTAGCGGTCTCGGATCTGGCTCATCGTCAAATGGACGGTAGCCGAAGAGCTGCAATTCGCTGAGGACGTGGTCGGTTGCAGAGGCGGCGTGCGGCGGTTCGATGTCGTCATGGTCGGTCATGGAAGAGGTCCTTTGCCGGATCGGCCGCGCCCATCGCGGCCTTCGTGGCGATCACTCAGGCGGCGGGCGGAGCGGGCCAGAACCCGAAAGCGAAGCGGAGGGCCGAAGCGCCAGCGGAGGATGGCAGAGGTGCGGCTATTTTGCTTCGCGATGCAAAGGCCCGCAGGGCCGGCGGAAAATAGCCGCACCGCAGCCATTGCCGGCCCGGGCCGCTTGCCGTCCGATCGCCCTCTAGAAGGCCGAGGTCGCGCGCCTCTTCGGCATTGGCACCGCCTCGACCGAGCTGTCGGCGTCGAAACAAAACGCGCCTATGCGACAGCGGTCGACAAGAGCAGGAAGCGGGAGACGTCCTCTGGTACGAGTTGCATCCGCAAAGCCGTACGGAGAGCATCGAGGCCGAAGATGTAGAGATCCTCGTTGAAATCACCAAGCCGGGGCGACAACGTGATGGCTTCGATGCCGGCGGCTGCTGCGCGCTGCGTCAGGATTGCCCGGACCGCGTCTCCGGCAGCATCGGCGTCGCGGGCGATATAGAGCCGGCGCAAACTCGACGACAGCAGCATGGCCGAGAGGTGATTGGCTGAAAGCGCAGCGGCCATCGGCAACGTCGGAAGCACACAGCGTAGCGATAGCATGGTCTCGATGCCTTCGCCGGCGACAAGCACGTCGTCGTCAGCCACACCGAAACGAACTGCGTTACCGAGCAGGTCGCCCATGGCTCGTCGTGGCGTGTCGACCGGTGCCTTGCCGAGCCGAACGCGATCAAAGCCGTCCGGATCGAGCCAGGTGCGGTGCACGCCGGTGATCCCGCCATCGAGGTCGGTGACGGCAGCGATCATTGCCGGCCAGGTCTCGGTCGGCAAATGCTCGTCAGGCCGGTAGTAGCAGCGCGGATGGAAGCGCAGGCTGCCACCATGGTACACGCGGGCTATTCCGCGACGGTGCAAATAAGTCTCAACGACGGTACCCTCAATCGGACCTGAGATCGCAAACAGCCGTCTTGCGGCCTCTTGTGAGCCAACCGCGGTGATGGGGCGAGCCGGTTTTGAGGCACCTTCCGGTTTAGCCCGGGGTAGCTTGAGAAAGCGTCTTGCCTCCTCGGCGACGGCGCGGAAGTCAGGAAGACCAAGGCTTTCCCTGACGATGTCGAGGAGATCGCCATGCTCGCCGGTTGCGGCGTCGGTCCACTTGCCGGCGGGCCCCTTCGGCGAGTCCTGGAGCCGCACGAACATCGAGCGGCCCGGCGTATTGTGCACGTCGCCAACCAGCCAGTACCGCCCCTGGCGCCTGCCGTTGGAGAGATAATAACGGCACACCGCTTCGGCTTCGCGCGCGAGGCAGTGTGCCAGTTCGGAGGCGTCGCGGGCCATCACGCAGCCTCCCGTTCGGCGATGCGCTCGATTGGGTAGTGGTCGAGCACCTTCGCCAGGACTTCGATGCCATCAGTGTCAGTTGGCACGAACATGCGTAGCTTCCAGGTGATGATCTCCCCGAACAGGCCGTACGCGCGCAGCCGGTCGCGCATCGCGTCGTTGAATCCAGAAAGTTCGATGCGATATGCGTCCATGACCCGGACACGGCGGAGCTGGAGGCCTTCGGCGAGCTCAAGGACCGTCCTCCCCTCCATCAGCGCGGCAAAGGCCTTGTCGGTCGCGAGCTTGGGCTCGTCAACGGCAAGGACATTCGCGACCCAGGCTGCCGAGACCTTGCGGCCGATGACGCGTTCGCCAGCATCCGTCTGCAGCCGATAGACCCGCGTCGACTCGTTCGGCAGCCGCTTCCAGATCGGCAGCAACAAGCCCGCCACGATGTGGATCGTGCTTTCGGTGAACTCGGCCACCTCGGCAAGCTCTACCTGCCAGGCCGCGGCGAAGCGTTCGCGATCGGCTTCAACCCAATGGCTTTCCGCCATCATCTTCAGGGGGAGGCTGTGCTGCTCCATTGGCCGGATCAACCGGACGCGTCGTTCGATCTCGCCATCATCGAGCATGAAGCTCGGGGCTGGGACCTGCACGGCGGCTCGTCCGGAGCGCTCATTGATCAGCGGGACAGCACGCTGATCCGACAGGCGGTCGAGGGCATCATCCAGGCTTACAGGATGATTGCGCTGGCGCTGAGTGATCGTGAGGAGCCGGGTCTCGGCGCCCGTCACCGGATGTGTATAGATCGTTCGCCGATCAGTGACGACAAAGCTTTCAGCACGGAGGGTTTCCAGTCCGATGTCGTAGGTACCCGATGCGATCGCGCCTTCGATACGGGCGGTCAGTAGCTGCTCGAAGGCGGTGAACAGAATATTCTGCAGTTGGATAGTGAGCGCCAGCAGCCTGTTCAGGAAGGTCGTGATCGGCGGAAGCTCATCTTTGAGCCCGTTGGCATCCATAAGCTTCAGTCCGGTCGCATCTTCGAATCTCTCAAGCGAGCAGCCCTCGACCTTGCCGCGCGCCAGCAGCATGTAGAGCTGGCGCAATGCATCACGGCCATACTGGCTTTCGAGGTTGTCCTCGGGCCGGAACAGGCCCTGCCCTCCGGTCTGGCG
>DAIMKE010001106.1:0-2823 GCA_036721875.1 Bradyrhizobium sp.
AGACCAACGCACGCGCCGACGGCGACGATTACGTCATCAATGGCGGCAAGATGTGGATCACCAACGGCACCCAAGCCGACTGGATCTGCCTGCTCGCCAACACCAGCGACGATCAGGTCCATCGCAACAAGTCGCTGATCTGCGTGCCCATGAAGAGCAAGGGGGTGCAGATCGCGCGCAAGCTCGACAAGATGGGCATGCGTTCCTCCGACACCGCGCAGATATTCTTCGACAATGTCCGGGTGCCCAAGCGCAACCGCATCGGCGAGGAGGGGCAGGGCTTTACCTACCAGATGGTGCAGTTCCAGGAGGAGCGGTTGTGGGGTGCGGCGGCCTGCCTCAAGGCGCATGAGTTCATCATATCAGAGACGATCGAATACACCCGCAACCGAAAGGCCTTCGGCGGCTCGATCCTCGATAACCAGACCGTGCACTTCAAGCTTGCGGAAATGCAGACCGAGGTCGAGTTGTTGCGCTCGCTGATCTATCGTGCCGCCGAGGCGCTGGTGGCCGGCGAGGACGTGACGCGGCTTGCGACCATGGCCAAACTGAAAGCCGGCCGGCTCGGCCGTGAGCTCACCGACGCCTGCCTGCAATATTGGGGCGGTATGGGTTTCATGAACGAAACCCCGGTCAGCCGCGCCTATCGCGACAGCCGGCTGACCTCGATCGGCGGCGGTGCCGACGAGGTGATGCTGATGGTACTGTGCAAGATGATGGGCACGCTGCCTGGCATGAAGAAGAAATAGCGCCGCAACGCGCCCAAAGCTTGGGAACTCAAAATGCTTCATCAGGAGAGCCAGAAAATCGTCGAACTGAAGCACCGTCTTCAGTCGTTCATGGACCGCCACGTCTATCCAAACGAGGAGCGGTTCTATCGCGAGGCCGAAGAGCTCGGTCCCTGGAAGGTTTTTCCCGTCGTCGAGGAACTGAAGCCCAGGGCGAAGGAAGAGGGGCTCTGGAATCTGTTTCTGCCGGAGAGCGAGCACGGCGCCGGCCTGACCAACCTCGAATACGCGCCGCTATGCGAGATCATGGGGCGGTCGCACCTCGCCCCGGAACTGTTCAATTGCTCGGCGCCTGACACCGGCAACATGGAGGTGCTGGCGCGCTACGGCACGCGGGAGCATCAGGAGCGATGGCTGAAGCCGCTGCTGGCAGGCGAAATCCGCTCCTGCTTTGCCATGACCGAGCCGGCCGTTGCCTCCAGCGACGCCACCAACATCGAGAGCTCTATCGTTCGCGACGGCGATAACTACGTCATCAACGGTCGCAAATGGTACACCACCAACGCGACCGATCCGCGCTGCAAGATCTGCATCTTCATGGGCAAGACCGATCCGGATAATCCGGATCGCCATCGCCAGCAGTCGATGATCCTGGTGCCGATGGATACGCCGGGCATCAAGGTGCTCCGCCCGCTTCCGGTGTTCGGCTTCTATGGCGTGCCTGATCGTGCTTCGGAAGTCGTGTTCGAGAACGTGCGCGTTCCCGCAACCAATATGCTGCTCGGCGAGGGCCGCGGCTTCGAAATCGCGCAAGGGCGTCTCGGCCCCGGCCGCATTCACCACTGCATGCGGCTGATCGGGCTGGCCGAACGGACGCTGGAGAAGATGTGCGTCCGCACGCGCAACCGCGTCGCCTTCGGCAAGCCGGTTTCGGAACAGACCGTTACCCAGGAGCGGATCGCGGAATCGCGCATCATGATCGAGCAGGCGCGGCTCCTGACTCTGAATGCGGCCCACATGATGGACACAGTCGGCAACCGCGTCGCCAAGGCGGAAATCGCGATGATCAAGGTCGCGGTTCCGAACATGGCCTGCCAGGTGATCGACTGGGCCATCCAGGCGCATGGCGGCGGCGGCACCAGCAACGATTTCGGGCTGGCGGCGGCCTACGCCACGGCGCGCCTGCTGCGCCTCGCTGACGGCCCGGACGAGGTTCATCGCAACCAGATTGCCCGCCTCGAATTGCGCAAGCACAGCAACTGAAGGCCCGCCCGGCGTTCAGGCCGGGGTGCCGTAGCGCCTCAGCAATCCGCGTCCAAGCTGCGACAGGTGGACCTGGTCCGGCCCGTCGCCGATCCGCATGAACCGCGCGTAGGTGTAGGCCTCCGCCAGGAACGTGTCCTGCGAAACGCCGGCGCCGCCATGGATCTGGATGGCGCGGTCGATGACGCGGGCGGCCATTGCGGGGACCACGATCTTGGCGGCGGCGATCAGGTCGCGCGCGGCCTTGTTGCCCTCGCGGTCCATCTTTTCCGCGGCCCGCAGCGTCAGCAGGCGGGCCTGCTCGATCTCGCACCAGGAATGGGCGATATCCTCCCGCACCGATCCCTGCTCGCCGAGCGGCTTGCCGAACGCAACGCGGGACTGCGCGCGGGCGCACATCAGTTCGAGGGCGCGCTGCGCGCAGCCGATCAGTCGCATGCAGTGATGGATGCGGCCGGGACCGAGCCGCCCCTGCGCGATCTCGAAACCGCGGCCTTCGCCGAGCAGCATGTTGGCGGCGGGCACGCGCACATTGTCGTAGACGATCTCGGGGTGGCCGACCGGCGCATCGTCATACCCGAACACGCGCATGTCTCTGATGATCCGGATGCCCGGCGTGTCCCGCGGCACCAGCACCATCGATTGCTGCAGATGCTTGTTGGGATTGTCAGGGGCGGTCTTGCCCATCACGATCAGCAGCTTGCAGTCCTCGCTCATCGCGCCGGAGGTGAACCACTTGCGGCCGTTGATGACATAGTCGTCGCCGTCGCGGAGAATGCTGCACTGGATGTTGGTGGCATCGCTGGAGGCGACTTCCGGCTCGGTCATCGAG
>DAIMKE010001107.1:0-2367 GCA_036721875.1 Bradyrhizobium sp.
AGGAGCAGAACGAGGGCTGGGTGTCGGAAGCCGCCATCCGCGTCATCGCCGACATGCTCGACATGCCCTATATCCGCGTGCTGGAAGTTGCGACCTTCTACACGATGTTCCAGCTTGCTCCCGTCGGCAAGAAGGCCCATGTGCAGGTCTGCGGCACCACGCCGTGCCGCCTGCGCGGCGCCGGCGACTTGATCGAAGTGTGCCAGCATCGCATTCACCACGACCCCTTCGAGCTTTCGAAGGACCGCAATTTCAGCTGGGAAGAGGTCGAGTGCCTCGGCGCCTGCGTGAATGCGCCGATGGTGTTGATCTGGAAGGACACCTACGAGGACCTGACCGCGGAGAGTTTCGGCAAGGTGCTGGACGGCTTTGCGTCGGGTAATCCGCCAAAGCCGGGACCGCAGATCGACCGTCAGTTCTCGGCGCCGGTGGGCGGCCCGACGACGCTGAAGGAAACCACATGAGCCGCTGCGGGTCGTTGCCCGTGGCCGGGTCGGAAAGGGACGGCGCGATGAAGAACTGGCGCTATATCGGCATGCACGCCATCGCGGCGGCCGCGTTCATTTTCCTGCTGCAGCGTTACGCGCTGAGCGCGACGCTCGAATCCAGCCTGTTGTGGGCGCTGACCTTCGGCGGATGCGCCGCGGGGCTGGCCTACGCGCAGTCCAATCGTTGATCTAGGAAGCTTCAAGTCATGCTCGACGACAAGGATCGCATATTCAAGAACCTCTACGGCCTTCACGACTGGGGGCTGGAAGGCGCGCGACGGCGTGGCGCGTGGGACGGCACCAAGGCGATCATCGACAAGGGCCGCGACTGGATCATCAACGAGATGAAGTCTTCCGGCCTGCGCGGGCGCGGCGGGGCGGGCTTTCCAACCGGGCTGAAATGGTCGTTCATGCCGAAGGAATCGACCGACGGCCGGCCGAGCTATCTCGTGGTCAATGCCGACGAGTCCGAGCCGGGCACCTGCAAGGACCGCGAGATCATGCGGCACGATCCGCATCTGCTGGTCGAAGGCTGCCTGCTGGCAAGCTTCGCGATGAACGCGCATGCCTGCTACATCTATGTCCGCGGCGAGTTCATCCGCGAGCGCGAGCATCTGCAGGCCGCGATCGATCAGGCCTATGACGCCAAGCTGGTCGGCAAGGACAACCTCAATGGCTGGCCGTTCGACATCTATGTCGCGCATGGCGCCGGCGCCTATATCTGCGGCGAGGAAACCGCGCTGCTGGAGAGCCTCGAGGGCAAGAAGGGCCAGCCGCGGCTGAAGCCGCCATTCCCCGCCAATGTCGGGCTCTATGGCTGCCCGACCACCGTCAACAACGTCGAATCCATTGCGGTTGCGCCCGACATCCTGCGGCGCGGGGCGGCGTGGTTCGCCGCGATCGGCCGGCCGAACAATGTCGGCACCAAGCTGTTTTGTATTTCCGGTCATGTCGAGCGGCCCTGCAACGTCGAAGAGGCGATGGGAATTCCGTTCCGCGAACTGATCGAGCGCCATTGCGGCGGCATTCGCGGCGGCTGGGACAATCTGAAGGCCGTGATCCCCGGCGGCTCGTCGGTGCGCATGGTGCCGGCCGAGTTGATCATCGACACGCCGATGGATTTCGACAGCCTCGGCAAACTGCGCTCCGGTCTCGGTACTGCCGCCGTGATCGTGATGGACAAGTCGACCGACCTGATCCGGGCGATCGCGCGCATTTCCTATTTCTACAAGCACGAGAGCTGTGGCCAGTGCACGCCGTGCCGCGAAGGCACGGGCTGGATGTGGCGGGTGCTGAGCCGCATGGCCGACGGCCGCGCCCACAAGCGCGAGATCGACATGCTGCTGGAAGTGACGAAGCAGGTCGAGGGTCACACCATCTGCGCGCTCGGCGACGCGGCTGCGTGGCCGATCCAGGGCCTGATCGCGCACTTCCGTCACGAGATCGAGGAGCGTATCGCCGAGTATTCGCACAAGGCCGACATCGACGATATCGGCGTGCGCGATCCCGTGAACATGGTCGCGGCGGAGTAGGGATGACGATGTCGCAACCGGGCCTCAATTGGCAGAAGTACGGCACGCTGGCGCAGTTGGCGCAGGCGACCGTTGCGCTGCTCGGCTTTGCTGCGATCCTGTTCCAGATCAACGAGGTTCGTACCGGCAACGACGCGGCGACCGCACGCCAGGCCTTCCTTGGCTACACGGAGCTCGCGTTCAACAATCCGAAATACGCCCAGCCGGACTACGAAAAGATCAAAGCCGGCAGCCGCGAGGATCGCGTGCAGTATGAGAGCTTCGTCTCTTATTTCCTGTATGCCTGCGAGGAGGCGATTGCTGCCTTCAAGAACAAGCGCGAATGGCAGGCCTCCTGCGATTACGAC
>DAIMKE010001107.1:2377-2816 GCA_036721875.1 Bradyrhizobium sp.
GAAGCCGCATCTGCCGTTCCTCTGCGAGAAGAACCTGGCGCAGCCGGCCTGGCTCGCCACCTATGGCGCCGAGACCCAGCAATGGATCAAGACGGCGCTGAAGACCGCCAGCGTTACACCGCCCGACTGCAAGCTGGGAAAGACTTGAGACAGCAATGACCAAACTCATCATCGACGGCAAAGAGATCGATGTGCCTGCGGAGTTCACGCTGCTGCAGGCGTGCGAGGCCGCGGGCGCCGAAATTCCGCGCTTCTGCTACCATGAGCGGCTGTCGATCGCCGGCAATTGCCGGATGTGCCTCGTCGAGGTGAAGGGCGGCCCGAAGCCGGTCGCAAGCTGCGCCTGGGGCGTGCGCGACTGCCGCCCGGGCCCCAAGGGTGAGCCGCCGGAAATCTCGACGCGCTCGCCGATGCGGAACGAGGCGCGCGAAGGCGTGAT
>DAIMKE010001108.1:0-2813 GCA_036721875.1 Bradyrhizobium sp.
GCTATCGGACCCTCATGGTGAGGAGGCGCGAAGCGCCGTCTCGAACCACGAGGCCCGGCTGGTGCCATTCATCCTTCGAGACGCCGCTGCGCGGCTCCTCAGGATCAGGTCTAACAGATGTGCCGTTCGCTATCTCACGCCGCGATGTGCCGTGATGCGGCGAGTACGGCGAGCGCTTCGGCGAGTTTTTCGCGGTCGAGCGGCTTGATCAAAAATCCGTCCATGCCGGCTTCGAAACAGGCGTAGCGGTCTTCCACCAGCGTGTTGGCGGTGAGCGCCAGCACCGGCGTCCGGCGGTCGGGCTGGCCGGCTTCCACTTCCCGTATGCGCTTGGTGGTTTCGATGCCGTTGAGATTAGGCATCTGGATGTCCATCAGCACGAGGTCGTAGGGGCTGCCCGCGGATTTCGCTGACAGCCAGGATTCCAGCGCCTCGTTGCCGTCGGTGGTGATGACGGTGTGATGCCCCAGCTTTGCGAGCAGCGAGCGGATCAACAGCGCGTTGATCTGGTTGTCTTCGGCGACCAGAATAGAGAGGCCCTGCGCCGCCGGTGCAACGGGCGCGTCGGCGGCATCGGCCGGTTCGATCAGCGGTTCGGCGGCTAGTCCGGGCGCTGTGACTTCCGGGGTCGCCATCAGGCGGGCGGCGAGCGACGCTGCGCGCAACGGCTTGACCAGATAGCCGGTGAACGCCGAGTTGGCCTGCGGGTGCAATTCGCTCCGCGTCGCCGGCGTGAACATCACGATGCGCTGCCTGGCATGAAGGCGCGCGGCCTCGCCGAGCCGCTCGATATCGGCGAGCCCCAGCGCATGGTCGATCAGGATCGCCTGCCATGCCCGCTCGGGCAGCAGCGCCAGCGCCACGTCGGCATCCGATACCATGCAGGTCTGGCCGCCCCAGCGCTGCAGCCGTCGCGCGGCGAGCGAGGCCTCGATGCTCTCGGGCGAAACCAGCATGATGAACTGGCCGGATAGATCCGGCGCTGCGAAGGATTTCTGTTCGCCATCGGCGGCCGCGAGCGGGATCGACACTTCGAAGGTCGAGCCGACATCCGGCTTGCTCTCCAGCGTGATGCGGCCGCCCATGCGCTTGACGATGCGGTCGGAGATGCTCAAGCCAAGCCCGGTGCCGCCATAGCTGCGCGCAATGCGGTCGTCGGCCTGCTCGAATTCGCGGAAGATGCGCGCCTGCGCCTCGGGTGCGATACCGATGCCGGTGTCTCGCACCAGGAAGCTGATCTCGTTGGGCCAGATGCCGGGTTCGACGATCAGGGCGACGCCGCCTGTCGAGGTGAACTTGATGGCGTTGCCGGCGAGATTGAGCAGCACCTGCCGCAGCCGCGCCGCGTCGCCGATCACCTGCGTCGGCAGCCGCTCGTCGACATAAGCCGCGATTTCGATCTTCTTCGCCTGCGCGCGCGGCGCCAGCAATTCGGTGATGTCCTCGATCAGGCCCGGAAGCGCGAACGAACGGTGCTCGAGATCGAGCTTGCCGGCTTCGATCTTGGAATAGTCCAGCAGTTCCTCGATCAGCGAGAGCAGCGCGTCGCCGGAAGTCTTCACGGCCTTGACATAGGTCGTTTGTTCCGGCGTCAGCGGCGTATCCATCAACAGCCCGCTCATGCCGATGATGCCGTTCAGCGGCGTGCGGATTTCGTGGCTCGCCATCGCGAGGAAGCGCGACTTGGCGCGGCTCGCCGCATCGGCCTGGTCGCGGGCCTCGGCCAATGCGCGTTCGCTTTCGGTGCGGTCGGTGACGTCGCGGCCGACGCTCTGCATTTCGGCCGGGCCGCCGGCGTCGTTGCGGACGAGGCCTTCGCGCCACGCGATCCAGCGCGGGCCGAAGGGCCCGGCAATCTTCTGATCGTGAACGCGGGTGCCGTTCGATTCCAGCGCGGTGTCGCCCTGTTCGAGGACCGTCAGCATGGCGCGGCTGCCGATCAGCGCGCTTCGCGGCAACTGCGCCAGTTCGCAATAGGCATCGTTGACGTAGCTGATGCAGCCTTCGGCATCGCGCAGCACGATCAGGTCGCCCTGCGATTCGAACAGCAGGCGGGCGCGCTGCTCGGCTTCCTGCAATTCCCAGTTCCGGTCGGCCAGCACCTCGTTATGCAGCGCGATCTTGCGCAGCTTCTTGCGGATCATGCGGATGCGAAAGCTGGTGGCTGCGAGCGCGACGCAGGCGATTGCAAACAGGAAGGCGACGCCGATCGCGAAATGGTGCGGATTGTAACCGGATGTCTCCGACCGGCTTCCGGCGATGAACCCATAGGCGGCGCCGAATACGACCGAAAACACCATCAGCGAGCGAAGGGTGAAGGTGATCCACGGATGGCGGCGGGCGAAGCGGCGCAAGTGCAGTTTGATCCGGAAAGCCCGCCCCATCATCGCCAATGACCCTGAAATTGTTGCTTGAACTGAGGCGTCCCGATTCGCCCGCGTGATTGAGACAGACGATGCGTCGCCGACATTGCAAAGTGTTTGAGGCCGTGTTCGCTTATTCGTCGCAATGAGAACAGGGTGAACAGAATATTAAAGCGCGGCCGCCTCGACGCGGTGGCGCTCGCCGCGGGCCCCGACGATCAGGGCGGCGGCATCGCGCACCGAAAAGCTCTTCGAACTGACGAAGATCCGGTAGTCGGCGGGGCCTTCCCTGGAAAGATAGATCACGGGCGCGGTGGCGGAATGGTTTTGCGAGATCGCGACCAGTTGCGGCGGCGCGGGGTTGTCGCAGGCACCGGCCTCCGCTGTCTCGAAATCGTCGATCACGGTGAAGTCGGCGGCTTCCGCGGTTTCCGATATCTGCACCCGCAC
>DAIMKE010001109.1:0-2810 GCA_036721875.1 Bradyrhizobium sp.
ACCAGCAGGTCGCGAAAGGCGCCAAGGGCGAGGCCTGGACCGGCGTGCGCAATTTTACCGCGCGACAGAATCTCGTGGCGATGAAGAAAGGCGACAAGGCCTTCTTCTATCACTCCAACGAGGGCAAGGAGATCGTCGGTATCGCCGAGATCATCAAGGAAGCCTATCCCGATCCGACCGACAAAACTGAAAAGTTCGTCTGCGTCGACATCAAGGCGGACAAGCCGCTGAAGACGCCGGTGACGATGGCCGCGATCAAGGCCGACAAGAAACTCGCCGGCATGGCGCTGGTGAGATATTCGCGCCTGTCGGTGCAGCCGGTGACGGCGGACGAGTGGAAGATGGTCTGCAAGATGGGCGGGATGTAGCCCGCTTGTCATTGCCGGGCCGTGACCCGGCAATCCATCACCTCAAGAGAATATCTTTTGATGGATGCGGGGGCAAGCCCGCGCATGACGGGAGGTCAGGCAGCAGCCGCGGTCACGACCTGCGCCAGCAGCGCCTCGCGCTTCGCTTGCGTGCGATAGCCGGTCATGGTCGCAGCAAACCGCTCGAGGATGCCGTCCTCGAACGCGGTCACGATGGTGTCGTGGACGTAGCTCTTCCGGCAGATCGCCGGCGTGTTCGACAGTTCATCCGCCGCGGCGCGCACCGCTTCCAGCACCTGCTTCTTGCGGCCGCGTTCGCTTGCGGCGGGCGTAATCCGCGACAGCGATTCCAGCACCACCGCCGACGCCATCAGGGTGCGAAAATCCTTCAGCGAAATCTTGATGTCGGCGATCTCGCGCAGGAATCCATTCACCGTCGACGTCGAGACGGTGCGAACCGTCCCTGAGTTGTCGCGGTACTGGAACATGCGTTTTCCCGGTACGGTGCGCAGGATGCCGATGGCGCGCACCAGCTTGGCGGCGTCGCACTCCTTGCGCACCGCCTTGCCGCCCTTGGCCTTGAAGGTCAGGACGAAGCTGTCGTCTTCCAGCGTCACGTTGGATTTCAACATCGTGGTGGCGCCACGGGTGCCGTTGAGGCGGGCGTAGGATTCATTGCCGGGCCGGATCGCGGTGCGCGCGATCAATTCGATCACCGCCGAGAGCGCGAACTCCCGCGTCGGCTCGTCGCCGGACAGATACGCCGAGACCTTGCGACGAATCTTCGGCAGGGCGCCGACCAGCCGCGCCAGGCGGTGGGCCTTGCGCTGCTCGCGAACCTTTTCCCAATCGGCGTGGTAGCGGTATTGCAGCCGTCCGGCCGCATCGATCCCGACGGCTTGCAGATGCGAATTCGGATCGGCCGAATAGCGGACGTCGCGATAGGCCGGCGGCACCGCCATCGAATGCAGGCGGCGAATGGTGCCGGCATGGCGGATCTGCGAACCGTTGGCGCGATGGAATGAATAACCCTTGCCGCGCTTGACGCGGCGGATGGTCAGGCCGTTCTGGTCACCGAGCGTAAGCCCGAGTTCCCCGGCCAGATCTTCGATGGATGTCTTGACGGCGATCGGCTTGGCGCCGGGGGCCTTCGGCCCTGGCTTTTGCAATTGCCCGAGCGCCTCCGCCAATGCAACGGCCGGATCGGCGGAAACGGGCCGCGTAGCCTCGATACTCTGCTGATCCATCATCGCTCTAGCCGCTATATTCCCTGTCTGCCGGTAATGCCGCTTATTGCGGCTTGTTCCGGAGGGCCTCCTGGCCCCGGGAAGGCCATTTAGGGGCTAAAGGTTAGCATTGCGAGTCTCGATTCTGTTATTGACGGTTATTAGATACCTCTCATGGGAGCCATTCCGGCAACAGCGTTGATTTTTGGCTCGGCCAAACCGGCAAATGCACGCCCTCTTGATCAGGAACAAGGCTGCGGATAGGCCGACCGACCAAGGTCGCAGACGTTTCCGCCTTGTCCGGGCAACGCCCCGCGACGCATAATCATTGCCAACAATTCAAGAGGGCTTGCGGCCGCCTTCTGCCCCTGAACGGCGCCGCAATGAGTGGAGGGAAAGATGTCCGAGAAGATCTATGACGTGTCTGCGGACTGGGCCAAGCGCGCCTATATCGACGACGCCAAGTACCGCGAGATGTATGCCCGCTCGGTCAGCGATCCCAACGGGTTCTGGGCCGAACAGGCCAAGCGCATCGACTGGATGAAGGCCCCCCACAAGATCGAGGACGTCTCCTTCGCCCCCGGGAACATTTCGATCAAATGGTTCGAGGACGGCGTCCTCAACGTCGCCTGGAACTGCATCGACCGGCATCTCGAAAAGCGCGGCGACCAGACTGCCATCATCTGGGAGGGCGACGATCCCTCGCAGTCCAGGCACATCACCTACCGCCAGCTGCACGACGAAGTCTGCAAGATGGCCAACATCCTGCGGACCCGGAACGTCAAGAAGGGCGACCGCGTCACCATCTACCTGCCGATGATCCCGGAGGCCGCCTACGCAATGCTGGCCTGCGCGCGGATCGGCGCCATCCACTCGGTGGTGTTCGCCGGCTTCTCGCCGGACAGCCTCGCCCAGCGCATCACCGACTGCCAGTCCAAGGTCATCATCACCGCCGACGAGGGCCTGCGCGGCGGCAAGAAGGTGCCGCTGAAGGCCAATGTCGACGCCGCGATCGAAAAGAGCGGCGGGGTCGACTGGGTGGTCGTTGTCAAGCGCACGGGCGCCGCCGTCGACATGAACCCGACGCGCGACTTCTGGTATCACGAAGCGGCCGCGATGGTGACGACGGAATGCCCGGCCGAGCACATGCACGCCGAAGACCCGCTGTTCATCCTCTACACCTCGGGTTCGACCGGCCAGCCCAAGGGCGTGCTGC
>DAIMKE010001110.1:0-2809 GCA_036721875.1 Bradyrhizobium sp.
GAAATAGAAAGTGGCAGCCAGCACGAAAATGATCAGCAGGATCGCGAAGAAGCGCGCGCCGAAATTTACCGCGATCATCAAGCCCGCCAGTATCTCGAAGCCGCCGACCGCCAGCGCCAGGATTTGCGGCATCGGCATGCCGGCCATGGTCTCGATCTGCGACGCATAAGGCGCCAGTATCGCCGGGATGGTCACCTTGGTCGCAATGAAGTCCGCCGTCTGCTGAACCGCGAAGAGCTTGGTCGCTCCCGTGTACATAAAGAGCACGGCGAACAGAACTCGCCCGAATGTTACAAACGCTGGCATGGGATCGGCCTCACTGAATGGCAATGCAAGATATCGCGGCAAGATATCGCGGGGGCGAAACGATTATGGTCGCTTCGCGCCCGCATTTCAAACGCTCAAATCGAAACCACCCGCGCGGGGCTCCTGCGCGGTCCCAACCAGACCTTCTGATAGAAGCAGAACCAAGGCCCTTTTTTGGCCATCGCATCCCGCGTGGTTCGCGCAGAGGAACACGCAAAAACAAACGATTGCAGCCGGGTTCTGGTCCGCTTGGAAAGAATTTATCCGAACAATGACGGCTGCTGACGTCCCCGCTCCTGGGCCTCGACGGCGGCAACCGCAGTCATGTTGAGCACGCCGCGCGCCGTCACCCCCGGCGTGAGGATGTGCGCCGGACGCGCCGGGCCGATCAGGATCGGCCCAACGGGCAGCGCATCCGCCAGCGTCTTGATCATCTGGTAGGCGACGTTGGCCGTATCGAGGTTCGGCATGATCAGGATGTTGGCGTCACCCTCCAGCTTCGAATGCGGCAGCACCAGCTTGCGCGCGGCCGAGGACAGCGCGGTATCGCCCTGCATCTCGCCATCGGCCTCGATCTCGGGATGCTTCTCCTTCAACAAGGCGGTGGCATGACGCATCTTGCGCGACGAGTCGGTGTCGTAGCCGCCGAAATCGGAATGCGACACGAACGCGACGCGCGGCTTCATGTTGAACCGCTGCACGTGGATCGCCGCCAGCGACGCCACCTCCGCCAATTCCTCGGCGCTCGGATTCGGCCGCACCTGGGTGTCGGCGATGAAATACGTGCCTTTGCTGGTGATCATCATCGACAGCGCCGCGAAGTCGCGGACGCCGGGCAGGAAGCCGACGATCTCCCGGACATGGCGCAGATGGCTCATGTAGCGGCCCTCGACGCCGCAGATCATCGCATCGGCCTCGCCACGCACCACCGCGAGCGCTGCGATGACCGTGTTATTGGTGCGAACCACGGTGCGCGCAGCTTCGGGCGTGACGCCGCGCCGGCCGGCAACGTCGATATAGGTTTGCACATAGGAGCGGTAGCGCGGATCGTCCTCGGGATTGACGAGGTCGAAGTCCTTGCCGGCCCTGATCGAGAGACCGAACCGCTTGATCCTCGCCTCGACCACGGAGGGCCGCCCGACCAGGATCGGCCGCGCCAGCTTCTCCTCGAGCACCACCTGCGTGGCGCGCAGCACGCGCTCGTCCTCGCCCTCGGCATAGATCACGCGAACCGGCTGGGTCTTGGCCTTGGCAAACACCGGCTTCATGGTCAGGCCGGACCGGAATGCGAAGCGTTCCAGCAGCGCGGTATACTCGTCGAAGTTCTTGATCGGGCGCGTCGCGACGCCGGATTCCATCGCCGCCTTCGCCACCGCGGGCGCGATGCGAAGGATCAGCCGCGGATCGAATGGGCTCGGGATCAGCGAGCCCGTCCCAAAGCCCTGCGCCTCCCCGCTGTCGAACCCCTGCGCCACCGCGTCCGACGGCGGATCGCGCGCGAGTTGTGCGATGGCGTCGACGGCGGCATGCTTCATTTCCTCGTTGATTCCGGTGGCGCCGACATCCAGCGCGCCGCGGAAGATGAACGGAAAACACAGCACGTTGTTGACCTGGTTCGGAAAGTCCGACCGTCCCGTGCAGATCATCGCGTCGGGGCGCGCCTTGCGCGCCTCGTCGGGCATGATTTCCGGGTTGGGATTGGCCAGCGCCATCACCAGCGGATGGTCGGCCATCGCCTTGACCATCTCCGGCTTCAATACGTCGGGCGCGGAAAGCCCCAGGAAGATATCCGCGCCGCCGATCACATCCGCCAGCACCCGCGCGCTGGTCTTCTGCGCGTAGACTGCCTTCCAGCGGTCCATCAGCGTGTTGCGGCCTTCATGCACGACGCCGTCGATGTCGCAGACCCAGATGTTCTTGCGCTGCGCGCCGAGCGAAACGAGGAGATTGAGGCAGGCGATCGCGGCGGCTCCCGCGCCGGAGCAGACGATCTTCACCTCGGACAGCTTCTTGCCGTTCAGCAGCAGCGCATTGGTGATCGCGGCGCCGACGATGATGGCGGTGCCATGCTGGTCGTCGTGGAACACCGGGATTTTCATCCGCTCCTTGAGCTGGGCCTCGATCTCGAAGCATTCCGGCCCCTTGATGTCCTCGAGGTTGATACCGCCAAAGGTCGGCTCCAGCGCCGCGACCGTCTCGACCACGCGCTCGATGGTATCGGCGGCGATTTCGATATCGAACACGTCGATCCCGGCGAATTTCTTGAACAGGACCGCCTTGCCCTCCATCACGGGCTTCGACGCCAACGGGCCGATATTGCCGAGCCCGAGCACGGCGGTGCCGTTGGAGACCACCGCCACCAGATTGGCGCGCGAGGTCAGCGACGCCGCTTCGGCTGGATTGTTGGCGATTTCAGTGCAGGCCGCCGCCACGCCGGGAGAATAGGCGAGCGCGAGGTCGCGCTGGTTGGCGAGCGGCTTGGTCGCCTGGACCTCGAGCTTAC